>JAGUXU010000189.1 GCA_020061685.1 Candidatus Omnitrophota bacterium | reverse complement strand
CGGAAGGGATGCGAAAGCCGACGATTTCGTCATCTCGAAGGTGGACCTTTGTCTCCTGCAGGACGGGACCGGGCCCTTAGCCGTAAGGCAGCTGGAACTTCTCGGGATAAAGAAGGTCATAAATCCTTCCGCCATAGCTATCTTTCTTGATCATGCGGCGCCTTGCCCCAGAAAAGAGCTGGCAAATGACCATATCACTTTGAGGAATTTTGCCAAGAAGACCGGATGTTATCTCTTTGAGGTGGGAGAGGGCGTCTGCCACCAGTTGATGAGCGAGTTGTTCACTTCTCCGGGGGATGTCCTGGTCGGAGCCGATTCGCATACCTGTACCGGCGGGGCGCTCGGCGCTTTCGCCACGGGCATGGGTTCGACGGATGTGGCTGTGGCAATGGGTCTGGGAAAGACGTGGTTTAAGGTTCCCCGCACTTTCAGGATCCTGGTAAACGGAAAATTTCCCGCCGGCGTATATGCCAAAGATTTTATGCTGTATCTGATAGGGACACTCGGCGCGGAAGGCGCCACTTACAGGGCCCTGGAATTTACCGGCGAGGCGATGGAAGCTCTTCCGATGTCGGAACGGCTTGTCATCTCGAATATGGCGGTCGAGGCCGGGGCCAAGGCCGGCATATTTCAGTCCGACAGGATAACCAAGGCTTACCTGAAACAGCACGGAAGGGAAAACAGATTTAAGCAGATAAAGTCGGACAAGGACGCCAACTTCGAGAAAGAGATAAAGATAGAAGTGGATAAACTGGCGCCGATGGTCTCGCTGCCCCATACGGTAGATAATGTCAAGCCGGTGGATAAAGTAGGAAAGGTCAAGATCCATCAGGTCTTTATCGGTTCGTGCACTAACGGCAGATTAGAGGACCTCAGGATCGTGGCGGGACTCTGGAAAGGGCGCAAACGCAATCCCGATACGCGCGTAATAATAACGCCTGCCTCAAAGGACGTTTATATGAGTGCCGCCAAAGAAGGGCTCCTGGAGACATTTATGGATTTCGATGCGATGGTCACCAATCCCGGTTGCGGCGCCTGTGTCGGAGTGCACGGAGGGATATTGGGAGACGGAGAGAATTGCCTTTCCACCTCAAACAGGAATTTTCTGGGCAGGATGGGCAATCCGAAGGCGTTCATTTATCTGGCCTCGCCGGCGACAGCCGCGGTCTCCGCGATAAAAG
The DNA here is from genome assembly GCA_020061685.1 of Candidatus Omnitrophota bacterium. Classification (GTDB taxonomy): domain Bacteria; phylum Omnitrophota; class Gorgyraeia; order Pluralincolimonadales; family Pluralincolimonadaceae; genus JAGUXU01. The sequence goes on along the minus strand of JAGUXU010000189.1, from coordinate 2,189 downwards.
GCGAGATTACCGACCCGAGGGAGTACCTTTAAGATGATATTGCGCGGAAGAGCATGGAAATTCGGAGACGATGTCTCGACGGACCTGATAGCTTCGGGGAGGTATTTTCACCTTCGTTCCGACCTGAAGGAACTCGCAAAGTATGTCCTTGAGGACGCGGACAGCGAGTTCGCGAAGAAGGTATCGCCCGGCGATTTCGTGGTCGGCGGAAGGAACTTCGGGCTCGGTTCCTCGAGAGAGCACGCCCCCACCATAATCAAATTGGCGGGGGTCTCATGCGTCCTGGCGAAGTCTTTCGCGAGGATATTCTTCCGTAACAGCATAAACATAGGGCTTCCGGTCATCGAATGCGACACAGACAAGATATCCGCGCAGGACGAGCTTGAGATAGACCTTGAGAAGGGCGTCATAAAGAATATCACCAAGAAATCCGAATTGAAGTTCGCCGCGCTGCCCAAGGCCATGACGCAGATACTGCGGGACGGCGGCCTGGTCGGACATATAAAGAAACACGGGGATTTTAAGATTGAGTGACATAAAAGTCGCTGTCATAGGAGCGGGTCAGGTCGGAGGGACCTGCGCCCAGAGGATACTGGAACGCAGGCTTGCCGATGTCGCCCTTATAGACATAGCGGAAGGTCTGGCCCGGGGTAAGGCGCTGGACTTAAGCCAGGCGGCCGCCACCGAAGGTTACGACCTTAAGATAGAAGGCGGTTCGGATTATTCTCTGATAAAAGGCTCCGAGGCCGTTATCGTGACCGCGGGGCTGACGCGCAAACCCGGAATGACGCGCGAGGACCTCTTAAGCCAAAACGCGAAAATAGTGAAGGGAATAATAGATAGTATAAAAAAATATTGTCCCGAGGCCATAATAATCATGGTGACCAACCCGCTGGATATAATGACGTACCTGGCGTATAAAGTCTCGGGATTTGAGAAAGAGAGGGTCTTCGGGATGGCGGGTGTCCTGGATTCCGCGAGATTCAGGTTTTTCATCGCCGAGAGATTGAAGGTCCCGCCGGCTGAGGTAGAGGCGTTTGTATTGGGCGGACACGGCGATTCGATGGTGCCGCTCGTAGGGCATACGAAAGTAAAGGGCAGGCCGATAGATGAATTTTTATCGGATTATGAAATAGATAGTTTGGTAAAAAGGACGCGCGACGGCGGGGCCGAGATAGTCTCGCTACTGAAGACCGGAAGCGCTTTTTACGCTCCTTCGAGCGCCGTCTGCGAGATGCTGGAATCCGTCCTTAAGGATAAGAACGAGGTCTTACCCGTAAGCGCGTATCTGGAGCGCCAGTACGGCCTGGAGGATGTCTATTGCGGGGTCCCGGCCAGATTGGGAAGTGACGGCGTGGAGGAAGTGGTGGAATTCGATCTTTCCGCCGACGAATTGGCCGCGCTGCACAGATCCGCCAAGCAGGTGAGGGAAGGCATAGATTATCTGAAGAAGTCCCACTTGATATGACCGTAAGAAGAGGAAGAAAAAGATGAAAAAAGGCGAGATCAAATTCAACAAGAAAACGAACACCCTTGAAGAGGAATATTACAGGTACGAGTTGCAGGACGTCAAGGAACCGAACCTTTTCAGGGAGATCTACAGCTATAGCGAGGCCCCGAAGGTCGTCTTTAACCACAGGATAGTACCGATGAATCCGCCGGACGATATCTGGATCACCGATACGACTTTCAGGGACGGCCAGCAGTCACTGCCTCCTTTTACCGTCAAACAAATCGTTGATCTCTTTGATATGCTGCATAAGCTCGGAGGGTCACGCGGCCTTATCCGCCAATGCGAATTTTTCCTTTATTCCGATAAGGATAAGGAAGCGGTGAATAAATGCCTCGAGCGCGGCTACCAGTATCCTCAGGTAACGGGTTGGATAAGGGCGGTCAAGGAGGATTTTAAACTGGTCAAGCAGATGGGCCTGAAGGAGACGGGTATCCTGACTTCCGCCTCCGACTACCACATCTTCCTGAAACTCAAGAAGACCAGAAAACAGGCGATGGACATGTATCTGGGGATAGTGAAGTCGGCGTTGGAGATAGGGATCACCCCGAGATGCCACCTTGAGGACATAACCCGCGCGGATTTTTACGGATTCGTCGTCCCGTTCGTCCAGGAGTTGATGGAGATCTCAAAAGAGGCGAAGATACCGATAAAGATAAGGGCCTGCGATACGCTGGGT
>JAGUXU010000181.1 GCA_020061685.1 Candidatus Omnitrophota bacterium | reverse complement strand
CCTCAAAATTATGGGTATACGGCCCGAAGAGTACCGCCTTTGAATGATACGCCGCCTCAAGCGGGTTCTGTCCGCCTTTATTTATTAAACTTCCGCCGATGAATATGAGATCCCCTGCCGAATACACCTCGGATAATATCCCCATCACATCAAGGATCAATACCTCGGCCTGCTTTAGCGGCTGGCCCGGCTCTTTCAACCGCGATACCAGACGGGAATCAAATCCGCGCGCCCTGCATAATCCTGCCACGGCTTCCGCCCTCTCGACATGCCTCGGCGCTATAAGGAGCCGCAGCGCCGGATAGTCCTTCATAAGGGCCTTGTAAGAACGCAATATTATCTCTTCCTCGCCGGGATGCGTGGAGCCCGCGATAAAGAGCAGCTCCTCGCGGCCGAGGCCGAATTTACGCCTCAATCCCGCGGCATCCGATACCTCTTTTTTGCCCGTCATAAACACGGCGTCGTATTTAAGGTTTCCCGTTACCTTGACCCTCTCCGGAGGCACGCCCAGAGATATGACCTTGTCCGCGTCGGATCTGGACTGCATAAGGAACAGGTCTATCTCGCGCAAGACACCCCGCAAGAGAGGCGCTACCATCCTGTAGCCCTTAAAGGAATCCCTGGATATCCTGCCGTTAAAGAGCGCGATCTTAGCGCCGTGAGCCCTAAGCGACTTTATGAAGTTAGGCCATATCTCGGTCTCGGCGATCAATACGGCCTTAGGGTTCACTATCTTTACGACCCTGTTTACTATGGGGCTTATATCCAGGGGAAGGTATATGACGACCGCCCTTCCGTCAAACCTGTCGTGCGCCACGCGGTTTCCCGTGCGGGTGACCGTCGATACGACTATCTTTTCGCCGGGATGATCCTTCGCTATCTCTTCAAAGAGGGGCACGCTTGCTATTACCTCTCCCACTGAGACGGCATGTATCCAGACCGCCGGCTTCGAGCCCTTTAATCCCGACAGGACTTCGGAGGGAAAGATGCCGAACCTCTGACGGCTGAAACTCCTCCATTTGCCTTTTATCAGGAAATACGGCAGATATAGTATCGAGAATATTATGAAAAACAGATCGTACAACCGAAATTTCTCCTTTGCTTACGCCCGCGGATGCGCCTTATCATACGCCGACTTCAATCTCTCGGTCGTTATGTGGGTATAGATCTGGGTCGTGGAGAGGTTAGCGTGGCCCAGGAGTTCCTGCACCGACCTTAAGTCCGCCCCGTGGTTTAAGAGATGCGTGGCGAAGGAATGGCGTAAAGTATGCGGCGATATCTTCTCTTTTATGCTGGTCTTCATTATATATTTGTTTATGATCCTTCGTATCGACCTGTCGGTTATCCTGCCGCCGTTCTTATTAAGCAGGAGCATCTTATTCTCATCGGATTCGCCGTATTTTCTCTTTCGAAGGTACTGCCTTATCGCCTGAAGCGCCCTCTCTCCTATCGGGACCATCCTCTCCTTCTTTCCCTTACCGTAGACCTTTATTACTCCGCCGATCTGATCGATGCTATTTATATTCAAACCGACGAGTTCACTTACCCTGATGCCGGTCGAATATAACGTCTCGAGTATCGCCCTGTCCCTTAAGGACGCCTCGCCATCGCCTTCGGGCGCCTCTATAAGTTTCACGACATCGGCTTCATCCAGGAATTTGGGCAGGTATTTATCGCGCTTCGGGATGGAGAGCGACGAAGCGGGATTCGTCTTTACAATCCCCTCTCTGCATAAAAATTTGAAGAACGACCTTATCGAGGCGATTTTTCTTGCGACGGATACCTTTGACAGATTTTTCTCTTTAAGGGTAACGAGATATCTGCGCAGCATAACGTAATCTATTTTTTCCACGGGTATCTCGCCGGCGAAACCCTTCAGGGAATTCAGGTCTATGGAATAGTTTATTATCGTATGCCTGGAGGCGTTCCTCTCGATCTCAAGATACCTTATGAACTTCTCGATATATCTTTCTATCAACTTGCCTGCTCCGTGGGCTTCTCTTCCTGGGGTTTGGGCTTATTCTCGACATGCCTGCACTTCGGGAACCTTGAACAACCGTAAAATACGCCGCGGCGCGAATGGCGTTCGACAAGCTCGCCGTCACAGCCGGGTTCGGGACACTTTATACCGGTGGTGACGAGGGGCTTGGCGTTCTTGCATTCCGGGAACCCCGAACAGCTCTTGAACTTACCGCGCCTTCCCCATTTTATGACCATCTTGCGGCCGCACTTCTCGCAGAGCTCATCGAGCTCCTCGACGTCCTTCTTGACGTCCTTCATCTCGACCTGCGCCTTGGAAAGCCACTGCGAGAAGGGCCCGTAGAAATCCTTGAGCACCTGCGTCCACTCTATCTTGCCCTCTTCTATATCGTCGAGCTCCTCCTCCATCTTAGCGGTGAATTCCTCGTCTATGATGACCGGAAAACTCTTGGTCAGCAGATCGTTTACCACCGTCCCCAGTTCGGTCGGGACGAGCGCCGAACCCTCTCTTCTTACATAATGCCGTGCGACTATCGTCTCTATGGTCGGCGCGTAAGTCGAGGGACGTCCGATGCCGTCTTCCTCAAGCGCCTTTACCAGTGTGGCGTCACTAAATCTCCCCGGTGGTTTGGTGAAATGCTGGCTGGGTTCGATCTTTATAAGATCAAGTGCCTCGTTTACATCGAGTTTCGGAAGATAAGCCTTCTTCTTGTCCTTTTCCTCTTCCTCATCGTCATAAGCCGCCTTAAATCCCGGGAAGATAACGGTCGAGCCGCTGGCCCTGAATAGATATTTTCCGGCCTCGATATCGACTGAGATGACCGACATCACCGCCGGTTTCATCTGGCTGGCGACGAACTTCGCCCAGATAAGTTTGTATAATTTATACTGGTCGGTCGTAAGATACTGCTTGATGGTGTCAGGCTCCCTCGCTGCCGACGCAGGACGTATCGCCTCATGCGCTTCCTGCGCCGCTTTCTTTGATTTATATATATTCGCCGTAGGCGGCAGGTATCCAGCGCCGAACTTGTCCTTGATATAGAACCTCGCCTCCTCTATCGCGGCAAATGAGACCTTGACCGAATCGGTCCTCATATATGTGATAAGGCCGGTGGGGCCCTCGCCCCCGATATCAAGGCCTTCGTATAACTGCTGGGCGATCTTCATCGTCTTGCCCGCCCTGAAATGCAGTTTATAAAACGCCTCCTGCTGCATCTTTGAGGTGGTAAACGGCGCCTGCGGATTCAACCTCTTCTCGGATTCTTTTACATCTTTGACCTTGAATTGTTTTCCCGAGAGGTCGGCTAATATGCCATCGGCCTGCGCCTTTTCCTTGACCTCGGCTTTGGCCTCTTCTATCTTCTCAAGCTGGGCGAAGAACGACTTTTTATCCTTCTTCTTCTTTAACTCCGCCTCTATCTCCCAGTATTCCTGCGGCACAAAGGCCTGTATCTCGCGTTCACGGTCGACGATAAGTTTTACCGCGACGGACTGGACCCTCCCCGCGCTTAAGCCCCTTGTTATCTTCTTCCAGAGAAGGGGGCTTAAACTATATCCCACGATCCTGTCGAGGATACGGCGCGCCTGCTGGGCGTTCACCAGTTTCATGTCGATCTGTAAGGGGTTGCTGAAGGCTTCCTGTATGGCCTTCTTGGTGATCTCGTGGAATACGACCCTCTTTACCTCTTTGTTCTTTCCCAGATGCCCGGCCAGATGCCAGCCTATCGCCTCGCCCTCGCGGTCAGGGTCTGTCGCGATATATATGACATCCTTGTCTTTCGCTTCGTTTTTTAATTCACTGAGAAGTTTTTTCTTCTTGGCTATGACTACATAGGAAGGTTCAAAATCTTTCTCTATATTGACCCCCATCTTCCTCATCGGAAGGTCTATGACGTGGCCCATCGACGGGCGGACGACATAACCCTTCCCGAGGAATTTCTCTATCGTCTTTGATTTTGCCGGCGACTCGACTATCACCAGGGACTCGCCGCCATCCGGACTGCCGCCGGCGACGGGCAGTATTATCTCCACCTTGTCGCCTTCCTTTAATTCGACCGTCCGGTACCGGGACTTCTCCAGGATATCGAGGTTGAGCTCCACCGCGGCATACTTGACATCGGCCTTCAGTTCGGACAATAATCCCGCGACTGTCGTGCCGTCCTTTACAATTGCCTCTTTGCCGTTAACGAATATCGTCATCTTCAGGCCTTCCTCGCGTATAACTTTCCGGGGAGCCGCTCCACGAGCCCTTTTAACTCAAGCCTTGTCAGGCAGCTCAAGGCCTCGCTTGCGGCAAGGGATGCCCCATCGATTATCTCATCTACCGACTTCGGCTCTTCGGCTATCACGTTAAAGACTTTTCCCTCGGAGCCGTTCAGCTTAGCCGCCGGAGCGGTCCCGCCTTCTTCCTTACCACCGGCTCTCAGGTGCCCTCTCACGACCCCGCTCAATTCCTCTATTACATCGTCGGCAGATTCCGCGAGCCTCGCGCCCTGCCGTATCAGCGTGTTCGTCCCGAAAGACGTGGTAACGCGCGCCTGGCCCGGCACCGCGAATAATTCCCTGCCCTGTTCCAGCGCAAAATCCGCCGTGATAAGGGCGCCCGAATTCTTCGCGGCCTCCACGACTACGACACCCAATGATAATCCGCTTATTATCCTGTTCCTTCTGGGGAAATTATCCTTGTAGGGCGGCGTCTCCATCGGGAATTCCGAGATGACCGCTCCTGATCTTGCGATCTCTTCCGCCAGTTCCAGATGTTCCGGAGGGTATATCTCGGCCAGACCGCTTCCCAGGACCGCTATCGTCCTGCCTTTTGCCTGTAAGGCGCCTTTATGCCCGGAGGCGTCTATCCCCCTGGCCAGGCCCGAAGCCACCGTAAATCCCCTTACTGCGAGTTCATAACCTAAACGTTCGGCCGTCGTTATCCCATAACGGCTCGCGTTGCGCGAGCCGACGATCGCGACGGCATATTTATCCTCCGGGACAATGTCCCCTTTTACATATAATATTATAGGCGGGTCGTAGATCTCCTTCAGGTTCCCGGGGTAGTCCTTATCAAGATAAGATATAGCCTCCGCGCCGTATTTATCAATTAACTTGAGTTCGCGTTTGAGCGTCCTTTCTTTATCGCAATTCAGGATCCCCTCCGCAGTCTTGGGGCCGATCTTATCCACGGCCTCCAGCTGCGCGCGCGAGGCCTTGAATATGCCTTTGAGGCTGCCGAAGCGCTCCATCAGGTTGCGGAACCTGATAAACCCGATATCGGGCAACGAATTTAAGACGATCAGATATTCCAGTTCGGTCACTTGGCCAGCTCCGCTATCTTCTTTACGACCTCGTCTATCGAGAGGTCGGTGGTGTCTATCCTGTAATCCGCGCGCGCGTAATACTCCGCGCGTCTTGCCAATAACTCGGATATCTTTTCTTTGGGGTCGCTTACGTTCAATAAGGGGCGATGCGTATGGGCCCTGGTCCTTTCGAAGATCTTACCGGCTGTCGCGGTCAGGCAGACCATGACTCCGCTTGACCTCAGATTTTTCACGTTCTCCTCGTCGATCACCGCCCCGCCTCCCGCGGCGATGACAAGGCCCGATTGGGAGGAGACCTCCCTCGCGACCTCTTTCTCGACCTTTCTAAAATAGGGCTCGCCCTTGGAGGCGAAGATATCGGGGACCTTCATCCTTTCCCGCCCTTCGATGAGGCAGTCCATATCGACGAACTTCATCTTCAGGCGCCTGGCGAGCGCCTTGCCGACGGCGGTCTTGCCCGTCCCCATAAAACCGACCAGGATAATGTTCTTCATTAAAATGTTCTGACCTGCTTGATGTAGCCGTCGAAGTTACGCTTCATTTCTTTCATGCTGTCGCCGCCGAACTTCTCGGCCATAGCGCCCGCGATCTCAAAAGCGAGCACAGCCTCCGCCACGACAGACGCGGCGTGGACGGCGCAGGTATCGTGCCTCTCGATCTGCGCCTTTGTCTTCTGCTTGGTCCTTATATCTACGGAAGCCAGGGGCTTACCGAGCGTGGCTATAGGTTTCATTGCTATCCTTACGACCAGCGGCTCGCCGTTGGTAATGCCGCCTTCGAGCCCCCCGGCATTATTGGTCATACGCGAGAAACCGTTTTTCCTGTCAAATATTATCTCGTCATGGACTTTTGAACCGGTAAGGCGCGCGGCCGCGAAGCCGAGGCCTATCTCCACGCCCTTTATCGCCTGGATGGACATCATCGCCCCGGCGATCCGGGTATCCAGCCGCCTGTCATAATGGACATGGCTGCCCAGTCCGATAGGGACCGCTGTGGCGGTTATCTCGCAGATACCGCCTAACGTCTCCCCTATCCTGGCGCATTCCGCCGCCTTCTTTATCATCGTCTTCTGGTCTTTAGCGCCGCCTATTTCCACTACATGGCTGGCTATCCTGATGCCGAACTCGTCAAGAAGGGCCTTGCAGATCGCGCCTATGGCCACACGCATCGCCGTCTCCCGCGCGCTTGCCCT
>JAGUXU010000047.1 GCA_020061685.1 Candidatus Omnitrophota bacterium | reverse complement strand
GTCCTTGTCCACGCGCTAAAATCGTAAATATTGAATAAAAACCACTTGGGAAAGAGCGTCAACTCCGGCGGTATCGCCGGCGCGGCATCCCACCGGCCGAGTCCGAACATCGCCAGATAAAATCTATTATAACTATTTGAGCGTTCTATTCCGCCCAAATCGAGGATTATCTGACGGGCACTGCTCATTATCGGTTCGTCTTCTTTAAAGCCTTTTAACTTTAATGCGAGATATGACTTTATGGTCGCGTTAAGTTCCGGCGGACCGCCGGGATAGATAGACCAGCCGCCTGTCTTGAGCTGCCTTTCCAGGATAAAATTCAATAATTTCTTCTCAAGCGTCTCGTCTCTTATCCCCAGAAAGCGCAGCAGAAATATAGTATCCGCCTCCAGGGCAAGGTCCATATGGAAATGGGACCGGAAATAACCCTCGGGCGTCTGTTTCTTAAAGAGAAGCTCCTGCGCTTTATTTATCGCGCTGACTAATCTATCATTCATGTCCCGGCACAATATCTTATTATCTTCTCGAGTTCTTTAAGGTCTACGGAGGTATTCTTGCACGGGCCTTCCGGCCGTTTATTAGGCAGCCCGAAGACGGGGATCTTGGGCGCCGTATCCTGAATGCCGGAGACGAGGTCTCTCTCGCACGCGACGCCTATGACCGCATCCGGCCTTTCTTCCCTGATTATCTTTCTCGCCTCATCTCCCCCAAAAGCGGTGAAGGCCTTAAACTGGTATTTCTGGCCTAATTCGTTGATACCCTTTCTCGTCTCGGCGGAGAGGCAACGCGGAAGCAGGATCAAAAATCTTTTCGTGCCTCTTCCTGTCCTCGTAGCGTACATCAGATCGTTATGGAACTTCACGAAAGAGTTCCCTATTTCATCCCGGCTTATGCGAAATATCCTCGCGAATTTAACCGCGCCCGATAAAAAAAGCCTCAAGGAGAACCGTTTCGTTACGAAGGCGGGGACAAGTTTTACCTTAAGCAAGGACGAGAGAACTTGCAGAAGATACCATACTATCAGTACGGCGGTGAGGGAAAAAAGCGTGAATTCCGATATGCGGACGGCGCCGGGGCCGAATCCTTCAAAACGGGGCAAAGCGAGATACCAAAGCAAAAGGATGCCCAATAATACGAATACGAGGACGAGGAACGAAAAAAAGACAAAAAGCGCCTTCGGCGCCTCGATCATCCCTTCGCTTCTTGAACCGGGCTGCCAATCGGACCATTCGTCGCCTAACAGCCTGTCCTCTAACCTCTTGCCTTTACCGGTTTCTTTCATAATTTGGAAAAGGATTATATCACAAAATCGCCTCTTTTACTATAACATAAAACAAAAAATCCCGTGATTTTAACACGGGATTTTGCCTGTTTATAACCTTCTGACGCGGCTTTATGTTACGGCGCCACGGGTATCCAGGGCTCGTCCGTTGTGGTGTCCCAGCCGTAGCGCGATTCCCATATGTTGGGCGAACCGCAGGGATAAAAGAACGTCAGGTAAAAATAATCCCCCCCGGCCATAAGGTCGGGCGGCGTATAGACCCATACATCATAAACCCCGTCCTGATAGATCACGCCGTCCACCGTATTGTAGGACCTGAGATTGTTCGCGCCGTCTTTTAGTTCGGCGGTGATATCGCTTTCTTTCGTAAAGAAGAGGTCGTCAAAATAGTATTGTCCCTTCCATCTTAAATATATCTCGACGCTTTGGATGCTCCTCTTGTCGACGCTTGCAAAGGAACTCACCGGCCAGAGTATCAGTGTCCATTGGTTCTGTACGGCAGGCATCGCGGACCAGACCGGCTGTGAAGCTCCCGAGGAATCCCTTAAACGTAACTCAACGATGTCGCTGCCCGCCGCATTGTAAACCCATGCCCCTACATGGCTTGCTCCCGAAAGGTCCATCATTCCGCCCTGAGGATAGATACCGACAGTGTGCCCCTGAGTAGAGATCGAACGCCTGCCGCTATGCGCGGGGCTAGGCGGATAAGCGAGCGCCGGCTGAGAGTCCCATACGTCCCAGAAATATAGGCCGGCGGTGCCGTTATAATCCTCAAAGTCCTGAATGCTTGTATGAAGATTCAGGACCTGGGTCTTTACCGGCTGCCAGTCATCTCTTCTGAGCCGGTCATCGTGCCGTATGATCTCGATCGTCGGGCCGAAGGCCTTTGTCAGCCCGTTCCAGATATAGGGATTTTTCATGGCGGTGTTCCGCACCAGCCCTGTGCGGTGATTCTCTATCGCGATTATCATGGGGCCGTTGTCCAGGCCGAGAGAGACGCCGGACCTCCAATCCCTGCTGACGTTAAAAGAGTCGCAAAAACCGTGCCTTCCCCAGATGTGGTGCTTATACTGGAAGAACATGTGGCGTAATGCAGCGAGGGACTCGGCCGGGGTGAATTCCAGGGAAGCACCCGCGGCTGTAGGCGCGACCGTCCCGTCATGATATCCTCCCGGTTCTCCGCCGTAGACCATGTAACGCCCCTCGGGGCTGTCGCACGCCGTCAGTCCCCACCGGTTCGTCTCATATCTGCCCTGCGGATCGTTAAGGCACGTCTGACGGTTCGCTAAAGTGGCCCTGCGCGTATTCTCGCGGTAATCCATCAAGGTATCATACGTGCCGTTCCACAGGTCGACGGCCCCGTCGCGCTTCCCCCGGAAATCCAGCCAGAGGTGGTGATACTGATGGGTAAAAAGCGGCGCCTCCTGAATAAAATTCATCCCAAAGGCATTCACTTTCTGCCGTGCCATATTCTTCCAGGCGTCATCGGGGACCGGGTAAGTCGGAGAGCCTATCGCCAAAACATCTATAAGCAAAGTCTCGCAATATCTGTTCCACCAATCCCTAACGAAATAGCCGCCCTCGGGCCTGCCGCTTGCGGTGAACCACGGGTCATATTCCGGCTTCCATCCCATATTAATAAACTGATTGTTCCATGGGTTACCGTCGCTGATGTTTAACCACCAGCTCCACTCCATTCTCCTGTAAAGCCCTTCGGCCTTCGCCGCTATCTCCGGATATACCGGGCGGAAATACTCTCCCGCCTGCAGCGCGCCGATGATGAATATCGCCGAATCTATGGTGGAGACTTCGGAATTGTACCTGCGCATCCCGTTATCGACGTCTACAAAATGATACCAGAAACCGTGAAGGTTATATAAGGACGACTCGAATGTGTTAAGGGTATTCATGATACGGTCGCGGGCCTGTTGAGGGGTGATCCATCCCCTTTCGGCCCCGATCGTTATCACGGAAAGGCCCATTCCTGTCACGGCGATGCTTGAGACGTCTGCGCTGCCGGGAGCGAAATTCTGTTCCGCATCTTTTACTAATCCCGTAGCCGCGTCAGCCTCGTTCCAAAAATACCAGAACATCTTCTTTTCGATAAAATCAAGGAAGTCGTCGTCGGATATTTCTACCACCTTGATCTCTATTCCGGAGATCACGGCCTTATCTTTAGAGACAACGGGGAACGTGATATCCAAGACGCCGTCGTTTACTATGATATTAAAGACATGCTCGTCGGCGGTCTTATATCCTTTCTCCGCAAAAATATCGTGATTGGTAAGGACGGTGACGCCTTCGATCGCCACATTAAAGACCCTTTTCCCTTTTGCGTGCCAAAAGGTCTCCGCGAACATCAGCTTTATCTGATAGAAGCCGTTCGGCATCTCTATCTTGTAAGACATGTTCGTCCCGCCCCAGCGGTTGGCCTGGAAGACGGGGTCGAGGTCTGTCCCTTTGATATAACTTGAGGTCGAGGACACGGCGCCGTTTGTAAACCCCCAGCGGTAGAGATCGGCATAGGGTTCGTCTCTTATCCACCAATTCCCGTTCGGATCGGTATAATCCCATTTAGTCGCGCCGCAATTGATCCTCCAGACCTCCTCGCCGCTTGACGAGGATTTGGAAAGCGCGGCGTCCGCCGCCGGAGCGGAAAAGAGATAAGCCGCGATTAAAAGCGCTATCAGTCTCAT
>JAGUXU010000098.1 GCA_020061685.1 Candidatus Omnitrophota bacterium | reverse complement strand
TGAGGACAAAGAATGTCGCGCAACACGGATTGTTCCTGAGGACGGATAAGCCGTTTCCGCTCGGTGAGGAGATGGAGCTGGAATTTAGCCTACCTACAATTTCAAATCCGATCAGGATAGCGGGCAAAGTCGTATGGATAGCCGACAAAGACAGAAATCCCACTTATTATCCCGGCATGGGCATCAGGCTTATCAAGATAAACCCCGAGGACAAAAGGGAACTCGTAAAATACCTGAACAGGAAATTCAGCAATTACAAGGACGCGCAAGAATTGAAGCAGATGTATCTTACCCTGATAGATATGGGGGCACGGCTGGTCGAATTGGGAGAAAGGCATCCCGGCGCCATTTATTTTAAGAAAGCGGTCGACAACGCGATAAAGGAGATATCCGAGGTCGCGCACCTTATTGACAAGGAAGTCTCGGAGATAAAGAAACTGTAATCGAAAGGAAGGTATCGGAGATGAACGTGTTCAAGACGGTATTTTTTATGACGCTGCTTACGCTGTTATTGATATTCGTAGGCAATATCATCGGCGGCAGGGAGGGGATGATCATGGCTTTTGCATTCGCCCTGATAATAAACCTCTTTTCCTACTGGTTCTCGGATAAGATAGTCCTTATGATGTACCGCGCCAAAGAAGTCTCGCCGGCAGAGGCGCCGAAACTCCATAAGATAGTTGCGAATCTCTGCACGAAGGCGGAGTTGCCGAAGCCGAGGATATACATGATCCCCCAGCAGACGCCGAACGCCTTCGCGACCGGAAGGAACCCCAAACATGCCGCGGTAGCCGTGACGGAAGGCATAATGAAACTCTTAAGCGACGATGAACTGGAGGGCGTGCTCTCGCACGAACTATCGCATGTCGGCAACAGGGACATCCTCATATCCACGATAGTCGCGACGATAGCCGGCGCGATATACATGCTCGCGAACTGGGCAAGGTGGGCGGCGATGTTCGGCGGAAGAAGAGACTCGCGCGAAGGAGGCACTATCAGGCTGGTCGCTATACTTGTCGTCGCGATCCTGGCGCCGATAGTCGCGACCCTTATACAACTCGCCATCTCGCGTTCTCGGGAATACCTCGCGGATGAGTCGGGTGCCCGTTTGTGCGGAAGGCCATTATCACTGGCCCACGCGTTAAGGAAATTGTATAACTACTCAAATCAGGTCCCTTTACAGGCGAACCCTACTACGGCGCATATGTTCATCGTGAATCCCCTCGTCGGCAAAGGACTTCTTAATCTTTTCAGCACGCATCCGCCTATCGAGAGAAGGATAGCGCGGTTAGAGGAACTTGCGATAAACCCCAGATAAATGATTCTTATAAACAGCCCGACTGCCATAAGACCGGAAAGGCCGAAGACCGATATCGACGTAACGGAGTTCTTCGGCAGGCAGGGGCTTCTCTCCGGGTCGTTCAAGGATTACGAATACCGCCCCCAGCAGGCGGAGATGGCGCAGGCGGTAGCCGGCGCCATAAGGAATAAAGCCCACCTTATAGTCGAAGCCGGGACAGGCGTCGGTAAATCTTTCGCTTACCTTGTGCCGGCCATAGATTTCGCGGTCAATTCGGGAAAGAAAGTGATCGTATCGACCAATACGATAAGCCTCCAGGAACAATTGGTCAGGAAAGACATCCCGTTCTTAAAGGGCGTCCTGCCTTTTGAGTTCAATGTCTCGTTGGTCAAGGGCAGGGCGAACTACCTTTGCCTGAGGAGGTTAAACCGCGTCTTCTCCTCAAGGGCCGATACATTCGACTCAAAAGAGGAAGTCGCCGAACTTCAGAAGATACTCTCATGGTCGAAGGTGACCCTTGACGGTTCGCTCTCGGACCTTGACGAGCAGCCGAACGTCAAAGTATGGGACAAGGTCTGTTCGGAGTATGATATCTGCCTCGGAAAGAAGTGCCATTACCGCGGCGGATGTTTCTTCCAGAAGGCGCGGCAGAAGATGCAGGAAGCCGACCTTCTGGTCGTCAACCACCATTTATTCTTCTCCGACCTTGCCTTGCGCAAGTCGGAATATTCGCTCCTGCCTAATTATGAATGTGTCGTATTTGACGAGGCCCATACCGTAGAGGACGTCGCGACAGAACACCTGGGTTTCGAGATATCCAATTTCAGCGTTAAATACCTCCTGGATTCCCTTTACAGCCCCTCAAAGAAAAAGGGTTTCCTGGCGACGATAAAAGACGAGAAGATCGAGAAGTCCGTGCTGCAATTAAGAAAACGCTCCGATATCTTCTTCGGTTCGGTCCTTGAATGGATGGGGGAGGAGAATACCCGGAGAGTAAGGCAGCCGGATATCGTGGAAGATACCCTCTCAAATCCGCTTAAAAAACTCTCGACCCTTTTGAGTGAAAGACTGAAACAGTCGGCCTCAAAAGAGGAAGAGATAGATATAAGATACTACATGAACAGGATCGCGGGGCTCTCAGCCGCGCTTGAGGCCTTCCTGACCCAGAATATGGAAGACTACGTATATTGGGCCGAGATAACGGGAAAGAGGTCAAAGAAGATATCCCTTCTCTGCGCGCCGATAAATATAAACACCGCGTTGCATGAGACGCTATTTTCAAAGTTAAGCACCGCCATCCTGACCAGCGCCACTTTATCCACCGAAGGGAATTTCCGGTACATCAGGAGCAGGCTCGGCATAGGCAGGTGCGATGAGAAACTCCTCGGCTCGCCTTTCGATTACAAGAACAAGGTCAAGATACATATACCCAAGAGGATGCCCGACCCCAACGATTACGAAAGGTACAAAGAAAGCGTCGTCGAAAAATTAAAGGACTATATAAAACGTACCGAAGGGAAGGCGTTCGTATTATTCACAAATTACAGGTTTATGGACGAAGTATATAACCAGATGGAAGGTTATCTCAAGGACATGGGTATAATCCCGTTAAAGCAGGGCGGAGGGCTGCCCCGCACCAAGATGCTTGAGGCATTCAAGAGGGACATCGGCTCGGTCCTCTTCGGAGTGGACTCTTTCTGGACGGGCGTGGATGTCCCGGGTGAGGCGTTGAGCAACGTGATAATAACACGACTTCCCTTTTCCGTGCCCGACCATCCGATCATCGAGGCAAGGATGGAGAAGATAAGGCAGAGCGGAGGCGACCCGTTCCATGACTACAGCCTGCCGCAGGCGATATTGAGATTAAAACAGGGCTTCGGAAGGCTCATCCGCACCAAATATGATACGGGTATCGTCGTGATATTGGACAGCAGGATATTGCATAAGCCGTACGGCAGGAAGTTTTTATCGGCCCTGCCTGATTGCGAGGTAATAATTGAAGATTGAGTTCAAGAAGAAGAGCGGGTTATACATCGGGTCGGCGTGCGCCCTGGCGATAGGCCTTATCTATCTCTTGGGTTTCTTTGAATTGGCCGAGTATCAGGCGCTGGATTTTTTATTCAAGGCGCGCGGCGAAGGCAAGATAAATCAGAATATAATCATTGTCGAGATAGACGACAGATCACTGGAAGAATTCGGGCGCTGGCCGTGGACAAGAGGTTACCACGCGGCGATGCTCGATATAATAGAGGACTACGACCCGAGAGTAGTGGTGTTTGATATCCTTTTCAGCGAGCCGCAGGTCGAGCATCCCGAAGAAGACAAATTACTCGCGTATCAAAGCAAGAAGTTAGGGAATGTCTTTC
>JAGUXU010000180.1 GCA_020061685.1 Candidatus Omnitrophota bacterium | reverse complement strand
GCGACCTCCGAGAGGTTGTGCGGCGGGATATTGGTCGCCATGCCGACGGCGATCCCGGAAGAACCGTTTATCAGCAGGTTTGGCAGTGTCGCGGGCAGCACCTTCGGCTCCTTAAGCGAGGCGTCGAAGTTCGGCATAAAATCAACCGTATCCTTCTCCAGATCGGAGAGCATCTCATCGGTTATCGCCGCCATCCTTGCTTCCGTATATCTCATCGCGGCCGGCGCGTCCCCGTCGACAGAACCGAAATTACCCTGCCCCTCTATCAAGGGATAACGAAGAGAAAAATCCTGCACCATCCTGACCAGCGTGTCGTAAACGGCGACGTCGCCGTGCGGGTGATATTTACCCAGGACTTCTCCGACGATCCTCGCGGATTTTTTATACGGCTTTGTGTGCTCGAGCCCCAGCTCCCTCATCCCGTAAAGTATCCTGCGGTGCACGGGCTTGAGCCCGTCCCTTACGTCGGGCAGGGCCCTTCCTACGATCACGCTCATCGCGTAAGATATGTAGGAATCCTTCATCTCGTCTTCAATATAAATAGGGACTATCTTTTCATTGCGCGCGTACATACCGGGACTTTGCTCCTCCTCTGATTTTTATATATCCAGGAATCTGACTTCGGGTGCGTGCTTCTCGATAAATTCTCTCCTGGGCTCGACCGCGTCTCCCATCAGGATCGTGAACATCTCATCAGCTTCGACCGCGTCCTCCATCGTAACCTTCAATAAAGTCCTCTTATCCGGGTCCATGGTCGTATCCCAAAGCTGCTGGGGATTCATCTCTCCTAGCCCCTTATACCTCTGGATGCTCATACCCTTCTTGCCCAGGTTCCTCACATACTCAAGGATATCCCGCAAGGACCTGAACTCAAGGGCCCCTTCTTCCCCTTCCAGCTTAAAGGGGGCCTTGGCCTTCTCCTTGCCCTTCGCGGGCTCCTCGACCGGCTCATAGTCTTCCGCGGAAAGCCCGAATTTCTCCAATTCTTTTATAAGTTTTTCGATCTCTTCGGCCTCATAGATCTCAAGGAGGTTTATGCCTTTACCGAGCGAGGTATCCTTGCCGTTCGCTTTACCATTCTCCTTTAGTTCGACCTCTCCGCCGGATTCTTCCTCTTCCTCTTCTACAAACTTAGCCAGCTCGTCGTCATTATAGACAAATTGGTCTTTCCCCTCCACTTTTACCATATAAATGGGTAGTTTTTTGGTCTTTGTATGTCTAGAAACAAGGTATTTTGATACATTTACTCCCTTTTTGTCTAATCCACTGGTCAAATCCTCTAGCTCCACCAAGTTATTCAGGATATCTTTCAGTTGAGCATCTGTATAGGTGTGCTTATCCTTGGTCCTTGTCAGCTTAAGCCCCTCGGATCCCAGCTCCAAGAGGATGGAATTCATCTGTCCTTCTGTCTGGATATACTCCTCCCTCTTACCCCTCTTTATCTTGTAAAGTGGGGGCTGGGCTATGAAAATATGCCCTTTTTCGAGCAGTTGTTTCATCTGTTTATAGAAAAATGTGAGCAAAAGGGTGCGTATGTGGGAACCGTCAACATCCGCATCACACATGATTATTACCTTGTTATACCTTATCTTGGCTACGTCAAACTCTTCCCCAACGCCGCAGCCCAAAGCCGATATTATGGTCCTTATTTCATCATTCGCGAGCACCTTATCCAGCCTTGCCTTCTCAACATTGATGATTTTGCCCTTCAGGGGCAAAATAGCCTGGAATCTGCGGTCCCTGCCTTGCTTAGCCGACCCCCCTGCCGAATCTCCCTCTACAAGGTAAACCTCGCATAGGGCGGGGTCTCTCTCCGAGCAATCGGCAAGCTTACCGGGAAGGCCGACCCCTTCCAGGGCGCCTTTCCTCCTTGTAAGTTCCCGGGCCTTCCTTGCCGCCTCCCTTGCCCGGCTGGCAAGAAGGCATTTATCGGCTATCTTATTGGCTATGGAGGGATTCTCCTCAAAGTACGAGCCAAGAGATTCGTTAACGATAGAGGCGACCAGGCCTTCTACCTCTGAATTGCCGAGTTTCGTCTTGGTCTGCCCCTCAAACTGGGGATCCGGCAACCGGACGGAAACAACGGCCGTCAACCCTTCGCGCACATCGTCACCGGAAAGAGTTATCTCTTCGTTCTTAAAGAACCCCTTATTCTTGCAATACTGGTTTATGACCCTGGTAAGCGCGGACTTAAACCCGCTCAAATGGGTCCCGCCTTCTATGGTATTGATATTATTTGCGAACGAGAAGAGGTTTTCGGCATAGCCGTCGTTATATTGGAGCGCGACCTCCATCTGGATCTTGTCTTTCTCGCTCGTAAAATACACGACTTTCTTATGAAGCGGGTTCTTATTCCTGTTCAAAAACTCGATAAAGGACTCTATCCCGCCGGAAAATTTAAATGAATTTTCTTTATTGGTCCTGTCATCTTTTATGTCTATCTTGAGGCCTTTGTTTAAGAACGCCAACTCGCGCAGGCGGTTGGCCAGCGTATCAAAACTATACTCCAGTTTTCCCTCAAATATCTCTTTATCCGGCTTAAAGGTGACGCGCGTTCCCGTCGATTTCGATTTGCCTACGACGGTGACCTTCGAGACCGGCTTGCCGCGCTCGTACCTCTGGTGGTAGACCTTCCCGTCCCGCCTGACCTCTACCTCAAGCCATTCAGAGAGGGCGTTCACGACGGAAACGCCTACACCATGAAGGCCTCCGGAGACCTTATAGCTCTTGTGGTCAAATTTTCCGCCGGCGTGAAGTTTCGTCAGGACGACCTCCACCGCGGATTTCTTCTCGGTCTCATGCATATCCACCGGGATGCCGCGGCCGTCATCTATGACGGTAACGCTGTTATTCTTGTGTACGATGACCTCTATATTCTGGCAATAGCCGGCCATCGCCTCGTCAATAGAATTATCGACGACCTCATAGACGAGATGGTGGAACCCGCCTATCGCGGTATCGCCGATATACATCGCCGGCCGTTTTCTTACCGCCTCCAGCCCCTCCAGTACTTGTATCGTCTTTGCGTCATATTTCTCGGTCTTTGACATATCCTATAGCTCCCCTATCCTCAGTTTTATATCTTTAATGACGTCTTCTCCCGCCTCATTTTTCATCTTTACCAAGATCTTGGCCTTCTCCATTGAAAGCTTATGTATCCAGCTCGAAGAATCCACGTGGACTATAAGGATGCCGTCCTTCAGCTCAACCGGTTTTGCGTGCCTTAGGTTCTCCTGCCCTATGGCCCTGGCCCAGCCTGCGTTCAGCGCTTCCGCCTGCGAGCCCCTGCCCGTTTCAAGCTTCCTCATAATATCACTAACAACATCGCTTATTGCGACCGCACGTCTCTTCACTTGATCTATTCCATCCGAACGGGAAGCACGATATAGATATAATCGTTGTCTTCCGCCCGTATGACTCCGCGCTTGTCCGCGCCCGCGAACTCAAAACTTATCTCCCCTTCGCTTATATTCTTAAGCGCGTCCATTAGATAGGCCGGGTTAAACCCTATCGCCAGGTCTTCGCCGACATAGCTGCAATCCAGTTCCTCGCGGGATTCACCGCCATCCTGCGAGACCTTTGAGACCACCATCTTATTCTTTAAGACGTCAAGTTTTATTGACTGCGAGTCCGGCGTCGTAAACAGGCTTGCCCTTTTTATCGCGGCATAAAAACCCTCTTTGCTTATCCGGAGCTTCTCCTGCGCCGATTTCGGGATGACCTGTTCATAATTCGGGTAGTCACCTTCGATCAGCCTTGTGATCAAGAGTGTCTCGTCAAACTCAAAAGCTATCTGGTTCTCGCCGAATAATATCTCGACATCTCCCTCATCTTTCAGGATCCTAAGGAGTTCCGCGACCGCCTTGGCCGGCACAATGACCTTTCTGGAAAAACCGCCGGGTTTCGGCAGGTTTTTGTTTATCACAGCCAATCTCCGTCCGTCAGTGGCAATGAGTGATAATTTTTTATCTGTCACTATAAACAATATGCCGGTTAAAATATACCTTGACTCGTCCTTTGAAACCGCGAAGGATGTAAGGTTCAACATGGATTTTAATAGTTTCTGGGGAATGTTCAAGGCGTCCTTGTTGGACAACTCCGGCACTTTGGGGAATTCATCTTTAGGTAACCCCATTATCTTAAAGGTGGACTTATCGCATTTTATTACCACCTGGTTGTTTTTTTTTGCCGAGAGGTGTATTTCCTTGCTTGGTAACTCTTTGACTATATCGCTTATCTTCTTGGCCGGTATGGATATCGCGCCATCCTCTTGTATCTCTATGTTTGCCAATTTAGATATTATGCCTATCTCCAGATCTGTTGCCGCGAGTTTTATCCTGTCTTTTGACGCTTCAAATAATATATTTGACAAGACCGGCAAACCGCTCTTTTGTGAAACTGCGTTTTGAACGGTCTGTATGCCCTTTTGTAGGATATCTTTAGATAATTTAACCTCCATCACTCCTCCTTATTAGTATATATATAATCAGTCATAGTAGAAGTAATACCTGTTGACTTGTGGATACACCCAAAACCCTTTTTATGACCGTACATTGCGTCATTTCTCAACCAAAAAGTTATCCACAACTTATAACCAGCAAATACACTACACCCGGTTTACCACAACTTATTCACAACCTGTGAACACCTACAAACAGGTTATCCACAGGCTATTCTCCGCGGAGCTGCGCCATAAGCTTACTTACCAGCTCCTTTAGTTTGGTATCTTTCTTCATATCAGTTTCAATGCTTTCACACGCGTGGAGGATGGTCGTATGGTCCCGCCCCCCGCACAGTTCCCCGATCTCGGGCAAAGAGTGGTCGGTCAACTTCCTGATCAAATACATCGCCACCTGGCGCGGCATGACCATTTGTTTGGTCCTCCTCCTGCCTTTTATATCAGAGATTCGCACATTAAAATAGTTTGCCACTTCATCAAAGACGGAGTCCGCCACGATCCGCGACTCTTTTTCCTTGACCATATCCTTAAGTATGGAACGCGCCAGGTCAAGGGTGACGTTTTGTTTCAGGAGCACGGCATTCGCGACGACCCTTTTTAAGGCTCCCTCAAGTTCGCGGATGTTGGACTTTATCTTTTCCGCTATATAAAGGATGACATCATCCGAGACGGCGACGCTTTCCCTTTCGGCCTTCTTCTTCAATATAGCGGCGCGCGTCTCAAACGGCGGCGGCTGTATATCGGCTATAAGGCCCCACTCAAATCTTGAGACGAGCCGCTCCTCGAGCTTGTTTATCTCTTTGGGCGGCCGGTCGCTCGAGAGGACTATCTGCTTGTGGGCGTCGTGTAAGGTGTTAAAGGTGTTAAAGAACTCTTCCTGCGTGGACTCTTTGCCGGCGATGAAATGTATATCATCTATTAAAAGGACATCCACATTTCTGTATCTTGCCCTGAACTTGGCGGTGGACTCGTTCTGTATGGAATTTATGAGCTGGTTCGTAAACTGTTCGCTCGTTATATAGACTATCTTCAGGTTCTGGTTTTTTGCCGCGATGTAATGGGCTATCGCGTGCATGAGATGTGTCTTGCCGAGGCCGACCTTCCCGTATATAAAGAGAGGGTTATACGCCTTGGCCGGCGATTCCGCGACCGCAAGCGCCGCGGCGTGCACGAAACGGTTGTTCGGGCCCACTACGAAATTATCAAATGTATACGCCGGGTTAAGGCCGAGGTAACTTAAGACATCGTGCTTTTTTTCG
>JAGUXU010000190.1 GCA_020061685.1 Candidatus Omnitrophota bacterium | reverse complement strand
TTATTATGCCGACCCGGCATGGCGCGGAAGGTTCCACATTACAAAACCAGACTGAGAGGCTCGTTTAAAATGGAGAAAAAAAATTACAGGAATCAATTAATCACCCTTTACAGGGGCAGCGGCGGTGCAGAGGCATACCTGAGAAGGTATTCTAACTACATGAACGGCATAT
This sequence comes from Candidatus Omnitrophota bacterium, assembly GCA_020061685.1. Classification (GTDB taxonomy): domain Bacteria; phylum Omnitrophota; class Gorgyraeia; order Pluralincolimonadales; family Pluralincolimonadaceae; genus JAGUXU01. The sequence continues at coordinate 3,442 of JAGUXU010000190.1, read as the reverse complement.
TATCCAGACTCGATTACGGGGCGATAAAGAAGGTAGCGGATTATTTTTTAAGCGCCAGAAGCCGCGGGGCTACGATCTTTTTTCTCGGGAACGGCGGCAGCGCGGCGACCGCCTCTCATTTTGCCCAGGATTTAGGCGAGGTCGGCAGAAAGGCGAAGACAAAGGCTTTCAGGACGTTATGCATAAACGAGAGCATACCCTTCATGACCGCATTGGCCAATGATTATGGTTATGATAAGGTCTTTACCGGCCAGATAAGCAATCTCTTTAAAAAGGGCGATGTGCTGGTTGCCATTTCCGCCAGCGGCAACAGCCCTAACGCGGTGGAAGCCGTCAAATTGGCGAAGAAACTAAAGGGAACTACCGTCGGCCTGGTCGGGTTTGACGGTGGTAAATTATCCCGTTTGTGCGATTGTATAGTGCATGTTGATACAAACAAAGGCGAATACGGCCCTGTCGAGGACGTCCATCTTATCGTCGACCATATGATCACAAGCTACCTTATGATGAGAGATATCGGATATTGATAAATTAACCGATCGGAGGGATCATGGATAAAAAGTTGAGGGGTAATTTTTTCAGAAGCGGTTTCTCTTTCGGCAGCTGGATCACCTTTACCGGCACCGCTTCGGCGGAGATCATGGCGAAGGCGGGATTTAACTGGCTGGCGATCGACATGGAACACAGCCCTATATCCATAGAGCGCGCCCAGGAGCTGATACAGGTCATAGAGCTGAGCGGGACTATCCCCCTGGTGAGGTTATCGAGCAATGACCCGGTCCAGATCAAGAGGGTAATGGACGCCGGTGCTTACGGGGTTATCGTGCCTAACGTAAGGACGGCGGAAGATGTCTCATCGGCCATAAGGGCCGCTAAATATCCCCCTGCCGGTTCACGCGGCGTAGGGCTGGCCAGGGCGCAGGGTTACGGCGCGAGCTTTGAAGATTACAGGTCCAAGATCAATAAAGACGGCATAGTTATAGTCCAGATCGAAAATAAGGATGCCGTAGAGGACATAGAAAATATATTAAGCGTGCAGGGATTGAACGGCGTGATAATCGGGCCGTATGACCTTTCCGGTTCCTACGGTGTGACAGGGCAGCTTACGCATCCCAGGGTGAAGGCCGCGGAAAAGACGGTCCTTGCGGCTGCAAAGAAAGCAAAGATCCCCTGCGGGACGCATATAGTATTTCCCGACAGAGAAGAATTGGGCCGCAGGATAAAGCTTGGTTATAACCTTATCGCATTCGGCGTAGATATGATCTTTGTCCTAAAGGAATCCAAAGAAGCAGTCGACGCGATGAGGTCCATTAAGAATAAGTTCAGATGACCGGTAATATCCTCTCAAAGCTTCGACTGGACGCCGACGGGATATATTCATACGACTTTATCAGCGCCGGACAGGACGATGAGAGGAGATCGAGGGAGGCCTACGCGTCGTTCGATTATAAGAATTACCTGGATGAGATCTCCAGGAACTCCTCGATCCCGGTAATGGACAGAGAGGTAGATATTTTTTTAAAGAAGATCCCGAGATCGGGGATCATTGTGGATGTCGGAGGCTGTTGGGGGTGGCACTGGAGAAGGAACGCGACGATCCGCCCGGATGTCACCGTCTTTATAGTAGATTTTATACGGAAGAACCTCATCCACGCTAAAAAGGTCCTTGGAGACAGCATAAATAACTCCGTTTTTTTAGTGCACGGGGACGCCACTTCTTTGGCTTTTGATGATAATACATTTGACGGGTGGTGGTCGGTCCAGGTCCTGCAGCATATCCCAAATTTTAAAAAAGCCATAAGCGAAGCCCGGCGGGTCCTGAAACCGGGGGGCATATTCATGAATTATTCGCTTAATAACCAGCCATTGGCCAGGCTTATTTATAGGATCATGGGAAAACAGTATCATATCAAGGGTGAGATCCCCGGCAGATTTTATCTTTCACGCGCGTCATCCAAAGAACTTGATGCGATAAAAGAAACGTTCTCAAACGAGGTAAAACAAAGATTTTGTGAGGTCTTTTTCCAGCCCGAACTAAGGATCAGGTTTCCCGGGAAAGAAAGTTCGATCATCGGGAAGATAGACAGTTTTTTATCGATGGATCCGCCGTTATTTGCGTGGATCGCGAGGCAGAGGGCTTGTTATACGACCAAGATCATGCGAGATCACCATGATAAAAGCAATAATACTTGATTTTGACGGCGTGATCCTGGAATCCGTGGATATAAAGACCGGGGCCTTCAGGGAACTGTTTTCCAGATATACCGCCGATGTCGAGCCCGTCGTAGCCTATCATCTTAAGAATAACGGCGTTTCGAGGTTCGTGAAGTTTCGGTATATATGGGAAAATATGTTGAACAGGAGTTATGACGATTCGGTAAGGGATAGGTTGGGGAAAGAATTCTCGGAGATAGTCACCAGTAAGGTGATAGAATGCCCTTTTGTCGCCGGCGCCCTGGATTTTTTAAATATGTTCCATAGGAAGGTCCCGCTGTATGTGGCATCCGCCGTCCCGGAAGAAGAACTGGCCGCGATCGTCAAGGGGAAAGAGATAGCCGCATATTTTGACAAAGTTTATGGTTTTCCCCCGACCCCGAAGTCGCGGGCCGTAGAGGACGTCATGGCAAGAGAAACCGCTTCTTCCAAAGAGATATTGTTCATAGGCGATAGCCGCCAGGACCTAAAGGTGGCGCTTGAGTCGGGAGTGTTTTTTATCGCAAGAAAAAATAAAGAGGATTTCAAGGATTCCGGTATCCCGGTATTTTACGATATGAAGGAGATCACGGACTATATCGCGGATAACCTGGAGGTCGGGAATGAAAGAATCTGATATCCGCAACAAGGGCGCATTTGAGAGGTATCTCGAGCTGGTAGAAGAGGATTGCCGGAGTTTTTTTAAAGACAAAAAACGGCTCAAGGTAGTCGTCTGCGTAAGCTGCGGCTCCCCGCGTTTCAAATTTCAGTTCGAGAAATCCGGTTTTACGTATGTCTTATGCGATGATTGCGGGACCTTATATGCCAATCCCCGCCCTTCAAGCGGGGATCTAGTCACTTTTTATAAGACGTCCAAATCGGCGGACTTCTGGATAAATGATTTTTTTCTTCCGATGATAGAATCCCGCAGGGAGAGGATATTCAAGCCCAGAGCCGAGTTTGTCGCCCGCAAGATATCCGCTCATAAGACAGGCGTCTTAGGGGACATAGGCTCGGGTTTCGGGTTATTTTTAGAAGAGATACGGAGGCTGCTTCCCGAAATGAGATACGTAGCCATTGAACCGTCGCCGGATATGGCGAAGATCTGCAGGGACAAGGGGTTTGATGTCATAGATAAGGCGATCGAGGACATAAGCGGGACAGAGGGAGAATTCGATCTTCTGTCCGCGTTTGAGCTGCTCGAGCATCTGCATGAGCCGCGGATACTGTTCCGCAGCGCTTATAAGAT
>JAGUXU010000057.1 GCA_020061685.1 Candidatus Omnitrophota bacterium | reverse complement strand
TCAAGGGGTATCTCCAGATCAAAAGTCGGTAAACTGATAAGCGTAAATTGCGAGACGATCAGGTCCCTCAACTGCTCTATCTGCGTAAAACCCATTCCGGTCAGAAGGTCCACGAGGCGGCTGCCTGAGCCCGCCTGCGACTTCAGGACGTTCCTTATCTGGGACTCGCTTAATATCCCGATGGATTTCAGATATTCAGCTATCAGTCTATGCTTTTCCATGCGGCGTTTTCAGCCTCTCTCCATACCTTCCGGAGCGGAACTTTTCTTTCCTTCGCTATTTTTTTGCAACTCTCATATTCGGGCGCTACGATCTTTAACTTGTCCGCGAGGTAACCTAATTTAACATCTATATTACCATATTTTGTCGCTACTTCAATGATTTTGCGATGTAATTTTTGTCTTGTCGCCTGATACCTCCTGACGCCGAATGTGGAGGTCTCCTCGAAAATGACCGCGGCGATCGCGTCGGCCTTTGAGGGTTCCGTCACGACCGTGACAAGACAGCCGGGGCGCGACTTCTTCATAATGACGCCGGTCAGATAGATATCCAGCGCCCCCGCCTGAAGCGCCTTCTCCATCAGGTATTCGTAACTTTGCGGATTCATGTCGTCGATATTCGTTTCCAGGATGGTGACCGTATCGGTCTCAAACGCATCCGTCCTCTCACCGATCATCGCCCGCAGCAGGTTCGGGTGGCCCTGAATATCGGCGCTTCCGGCGCCATAGCCGGCTTTAAGTATCTTCATCGGCGGGGCGTCTCCGAATCCGCGAGAAAAGGTCTTCAGTATCGCGGCGCCGGTAGGCGTGACAAGCTCATGCCGGATACCGGAAAAAGCCGCTTTCATTCCCTTCAGGAGATACGCCGTGGCAGGAGCCGGATTCGCCACAGCGACGACGGAAGAATAGACCTCCTCTATCCCTAATTTTTCTATGGCTATAGCGGCGCCTAATATATCCACGATCGAATCTATATCTCCCACCTCATGGAAATGGACTTTGTCTCTGGGGACGCCGTGCGCCGCGCTTTCGGCATCCGCGAGGTTGGTGAAGACCTCTATAGCCCTGCATTTCACGGCTCTCGAGAGCCCGGAGTTATTTATCAATTTGACTATTCCCTTAAAGGTCTTTTCTTCCGTATGCTCACGGCTTGGGCCTTTGTCATAGATCACGTCGAACTTCACGCCGACGATGCCGCCGCGATTCACCTTGCGCGCCTTAAGTCTATAGCCGCCTATTTTAGCCTTGCGCAGTTCCGAAGTCAAATGATCGATCTTCAGGCCGCAATGGATAAGCGAACCCAAAAACATATCCCCGCTTATCCCGCTCGGACAATCTAAATATAGGACCTTGGTCATTTATTAATTAAACTCGCGAAATACCCCGCGCCGAAGCCGTTATCTATATTCATGACGCATACGCCGGGCGAACAGGAATTTAACATCGTCAAGAGCGATGAGAGCCCGCCGAACGAAGCGCCGTATCCGACGGAAGTCGGCACCGCTATAACGGGACTCGGGGTCAAGCCGCCTACTATCGAAGCCAGCGCCCCCTCCATCCCGGCCACGACGATCACCACCTTCGCTTTCTTTATCAGGTCCATCTTATCCACCAGACGATGGATGCCCGCTACTCCGACGTCGTATAATTTTTGCGCCCTGTTGCCCAATATCTCCAACGTCAGGGCCGCCTCTTCGGCGATCGGGATATCCGATGTGCCCGCCGTGATGACGAGGACGGGGTTCCTCTTTTTTGCGGCACGCCTTCCCCGATAATATATCATCCTCGCGGGCTCTTCGAATCTGACCCGCGGTATTATCTTTGACAGATATTCATACAGGGCCGGCGTTGCCTTGGTGATGAGGAGGGTGTTTCCGCTCGCGACGATCTTCTTGGATATCTCCGCGACCTCGGAATTCCTCTTGCCGGGGGCGAATATCACCGCGGGGAACCCCTTTCTTACGGCGCGGTGAAAATCTATCTTGGCGAAACCCATATCATGGAACGGAAAATGTTCCAGCCTCTTAAAAGCGGAGGCCTGCGTTATCTTCCCTTCCTTCAGATGCGAAAGCACTTTTTTAATGGAACGCTTGGAATAATCCACCTTTATCTCTTCTTTAAGATCACAAAAATCAAGAGCGCGATCAAGATCGCGGCCAGGAAATAAAAATCGTTGAAATACAGGAAATCCCTGATCCTGTCCCACGCGGAATACCGGGGCCTCTTCCCGGCCTCTTCTCCCGGGATTATCTTCTCGATGGGGACGGATTGATGCTTTAATATCTTTATCCTGCCGCGCAAGGCCTCGATCTGCTCTCTCTTAAACCTCAGGAACTCGCCGCCTATCTTATAGGCCGGGATCTTGCCGCAAGAGACAAAATATCTCACCTCTTCTTCGGTAAGGCCGAGCAGGTCAGAGGCCTCCCTTAAATTAAGCAGCCCTTCCTTTGTGTCCTGGCCGCCTAAGACCTTATTTAACTCGCTCCGACGCAATCCACTCATCTATCTTGGCCTTGTCAAAGTGAAATACCCCGCCGTCCCTGATCGCCGGCAATTTACCGCTTCCGGCCCATTCGTTGACCAGCGAAGCCTCTATCTCCAGATACCTCGCCACTTCATCCGCGTCCATTATTTCCGTGGAGGCCTGCGCCGGGACCTTGACGCTTCCGGTCATCTGGCAGTTTCCGTTCAATACGGCTCCCTTGTCGATCTCAAGCAATGGTGTCTTTATGTTTCCGTCGACACGGGCAGGCGAGATCAACCTGATGGACTTCTTTGCCACGATCTCTCCCGAGACCCTTCCTGCGATCGTTATCTCGTCCCCGACGATGTTGGCGTTGACAAAGGCCTTTTCCCCTATGGTCAGCGTGCCTCTTGTGTCGAGTGTCCCCTCGAACCTGCCGTTGATGTGGAGGTTGACCGGGTCCTTAAATGACATCGTCCCCTGCATGGTCGCGTCCACGTCCAGGACCTTCTCCTCTATCTTCTTGCCCTTGCCCAACATTTAAAACACCCCCTCTCGCCCTGTTAAGGAACAGCCATCCAGTTTACCTTCTTCACTCCGTCAAGCTGGCGCATCCTGGAGACGATCTCTTCGTCATATTCGGACGTCAATAATTTAAGGCTTATCTTCAGGACCAGATTGTCCGACGAAGCCGCCTTTTGGACCTCGAAATCTTTTATCTCCACCTCGTATTCGGCTAAGACCGAGCGGATCTCCTCAAGTTGCGAAGCGCCCGCCTTACTCTCCACCGCGATGACTTTATACCACTCCTTCCTTATCAGTGATTTCTCGAATATATTCAGGAAAAAGAGCGTCGCGAGCACTATGACCGTCGTAACGGTGGCCGGCACGTATAACCCGCTTCCGACCGCCAAGCCTATGCCGGCGATAGTCCATAGGCTCGCCGCGGTGGTAAGCCCGCGGACAGAGGCCTTGAATCTTATTATGGTACCCGCGCCCAAGAAACCTATTCCGCTTACGACCTGCGCGGCGATACGCGCCGGATCAGGCGTAGCGAGTCCTCGGTATATTTCAAATATGTACATTGACGTCAACATGATCAATGTCGAGCCGACGCAAACGAGAATATGCGTCCTGAAGCCCGCGAGCCTGCCGTGGATCTCGCGTTCATAACCGACCAAGCCGCTTAATATAGCGGCCAAGAACAGCCTTGCTATCATCTCAAATTGGCTTACCATCTTTCTCTCCTATCAAATTCTCAAATTCGATTCCGCTGAGAGACCTGATCTCGACCTGACTCCTCCCTTAAACAACCTGTAACCCATCGCCGCGACCATCGCGGCGTTATCGAGCGAAAGCTCAAAAGAGGGAAATATGACTTCGATGCCGCAGGCGCGCCCTTCCCGCGTCAATTCCTTCCTCAAAAGTATATTCGCGCTGACTCCTCCGCCGACGACCAGCGTCTTTACGCCTTTTCCGCCTGAGGCGGACCCGCCTTTGGCGGGGGCCCTGCACGCATCTATCGCCTTGGCAACGAGACAATCCACGACCGCCTTCTGAAATCCCGCAGCGATGTCCGCTACGACCTTCCTGTTCAACCTGTGGGCCTTTATGTAATATAATACAGCGGTTTTTATCCCGCTGAAACTAAAATCGTAAGAATTTTCGCCTAAATACGCCGGAGCGAATTTTATCGCATAGGGGTCGCCTTGCCTTGCCGCCTTCTCGATCGCCGGCCCGCCGGGATAACCCAAACCCAGGACCTTCGCGACCTTATCAAACGCCTCGCCCGCGGCGTCGTCCTTCGTCTGCCCTAATAACTTAAATTTACCCGCATTTTCGCAAAATACAAGGCTTGTGTGCCCGCCCGAGACGACAAGGCCGATGAACGGAAATTTTATGTCGGGCCTGCTTATAAGTCCCGAATACAGATGCGCCCAAAGATGGTTTACCCCTACCAAAGGGACACCCAGAGAATAACTCAAGGCCTTCGCGAAAGAAATGCCGACCAGGAGAGACCCCACCAACCCCGGCCCTCGGGTAACAGCTATTAAATCTATATCCTCCAGCTTGACCCTTGATCTTTTTAAAGAGTCCTTCACCACATAATCTATGACTTCCACGTGGTAGCGGGTGGCTATCTCCGGGACGACACCGCCGTATCTCTTGTGGAATTCGAGCGAAGAGGCGACCATATTGGAAAGTATCTCTCTGCCGTCTTTGACCACGCTTGCTCCGGTCTCGTCGCAGGATGTCTCGATACCCAATACCAGCATCTTTACCTCGCCAGATCGGAGATGTAACTCAATTCCGCGCCTTTTTCCTCAAGTTGCGGTATCATCTCTTTTAATACGGCGATCGTATTAGGCCTGTCATGTCCTATCCCGACAGCGTCGCCGTTCTTGACCGCCAGATCGATCAATTTCCCGAATTGTTTCCTGATATAAGCGGGATTGCTTTCATTATCCAGAAAGATATCCCTCCTTGCGAACCTTACTTTCATCTCTCTGGCAAGCGGCTCGCACGCCGAATCGTTCGTCACGAGGCTATCCAGAAAAAACAGGTTATCTTCCTTTAACCGGCCGAATACCACCCTCATCAAGCGCTCGTCCTCGGTCGCTTTCGAGCCCTCATGATTGGATATCCCCTTCGCGTACCGAACGCTCTCAAGCGCCCTGGCCAGATTCGACCTGATCTCATCGTCGTCCATGGTAGTATACAGAGTGCTTACCTCAAGCCTCATCTTGGCCTTCGGTTCCATGGGCATATGCAGGATCACTTCAAAACCGTGTTCCTTGGCTTTATTTGCGACGACGGTCGAATATGGCAGGCCCGGAAGGATAGACAGGTTCAGCGGTTTATCTATCTCCAGGACGGCGTTTAAGTTCTTTGTGTTATAACCCCAATCATCGAGGACTATCGCGATCTTAGGCTTTGCCTTTGCCGGCGGGGGTACCTTGGTCACGGGCGGAGGGCGGTACGGGACCTTGCGGATCAGGGTCAGGCGGAATATCGGAACGGC
>JAGUXU010000160.1 GCA_020061685.1 Candidatus Omnitrophota bacterium | reverse complement strand
TAGCCACGCTCTTCGTCAGGCCTATTATACCCGCTTTGGACGCGGCGTAATTGGCCTGGCCGGCATTGCCCATAATCCCAATTATCGAGGCGATGGAGATTATCCTGCCGTACCTTTGCTTCATCATAACCTTGGAGACGCTCTTGGTGCAATTAAATGTGCCTTTTAGGTTTACGGCGATGACCGAGTCGAAATCCTTCTCGCTCATCCTGACAATAAGGCCGTCTCTGGTTATGCCTGCGTTGTTTACGAGTATATCAATTTTCTGAAATTTGTCAAGGATTTTGTTGACCATCTCCTCCACCTGTGCCAGGTTCGTGACATCGACGACAAAACCTTCGGCGCGGCGGCCCAGGGCCTCTATCTCTTTCCTGGTGGCGTCAAGGGCTTCCTGATTGACATCGCAGATGGCGACATCCGAGCCCTCCTGAGCGAAGAGAAGCGCCATATCCCGCCCTATCCCCCTTGCTCCGCCGGTGACTAAAGCCACCCTATCTTTTAAAAGCATCTTTTTTGCCTCCTACGAGATGACCTCTTTTACGGCTGCGATATCAGCCGGATTTTCCACATTATAAGCCTCGAGGGCGGGGTCTATCCTGCGTAACAGCCCCGATAGGACCTTGCCCGGCCCCACCTCTATGAACCTCCTGACTCCCTGTCCCGCCAGATATCTTATCGAGTCCTCCCACAGGACCGATGATTTGACCTGAGAGACCAGGTTATCCTTTATCTCCTGCGGCGTAAGTTCATATTTAGCGCTGACATTTGTCACTACCTTTATCTTCGGCGCTTTTATTTCTATATTATCGATCTCCGCTCTCAACCTGTCCGCAGCGGCCTGCATCAGGCTCGAATGGAAGGCGCCGCTTACGTCCAGTGGTATGGCCCTCTTTGCCCCCCTCTGCTTCGCCAATTCCGAGGCGGCTTCGACCTTCTCTTTGGCGCCCGAGATGACGACCTGTCCGGGACAATTTAAATTAGCCACCTCGGCCCCGGTCTCCTCGCAGACCTTCTTTGTCTCCTCGACAGACAAGCCGATCACGGAAGCCATGGTGCCCGGATTCTGCCGCGATGCCTCTTCCATAAACTGGCCGCGTTTACGCACAAGAGAAACGGCGTTCTCAAAACTTAACGAGCCCGCGCAGACTAACGCGGTATACTCGCCAAGGCTTAACCCCAGGACGGCGGCCGGCGAGATAGGCGAGGATAAAACCGACTCCAGCGACCTTAGTGCGGCCACTGACGAGACTAAAATAGCGGGTTGGCATATATCCGTCCGGGTCAATTCTTCTTTGGGGCCTTCAAAACACAGTTTGGCGATATTCAACCCCAGGACGTCATTCGCTTTTTCGTAGATCACTTTCGCGGCGGGAAATCCCTCGTACAGTTCCTTCCCCATCCCGACATATTGGGCACCCTGGCCCGGGAAGATCAAGGCGAGGTCTACCATTTAATTATGCAGGAACCCCATACAAAACCGCTGCCGAAGGCCACCAAGAGGACGGTATCGCCCTTCTTGACGCGGCCCTCATTGACCGCTTCGCACAGGGCTACAATAGCCGAGGCGGCGGACATATTTCCGTACCTGTCCACGTTCACAAAGACCTTTTCCATAGGAACGCCGACTCTCTGGATTACCGCTTCGATTATCCTGATGTTCGCCTGATGCGGTATGACGCAATCTATATCTTTAGGGGCAAGCCCGGCTCTTTTCATCGCCTTATGGGCTGCGTCGGCCATGACGCGGACAGCGTATTTGAACACGTCGTTCCCCTGCATCTTCAAATAGTGCATCCCTTCGCTTACCGTCTTATGCGATGCGGGCATGCGCGAACCGCCGGCGGGAAACATCAACAGGTCGCTTTTATTGCCATCGGCTCCCAAATATGAGGAGATTATCCCGCCGGACTTCACGGGAGCGACGACCGCGGCGCCGGCACCGTCCCCGAATAAGACGCAGGTGGACCGGTCCTTCCAATCTACGAAACGCGACAGGAGCTCTACGCCGATGACCAGGACGTTATCATAAGTACCGCTCGCGATGAATTGCTGGGCGATAACCAGGCCGTGTATAAAACCGGAGCAGGCGGCATTGATATCGAAGCAGGCGGCATTGGCCGCGCCTATCTTGGTCTGGACAAAACAACTGGTAGCCGGAAACTGCATATCCGGCGTTATGGTCGCGAGGATTATCAACTCTACGTCCTCGGGCGCCAGCTTGGCGCTCCTTAACGCCTGCTTGGCCGCGTGAGCGGCCAGGTCAGAGGTCACCTCTTTGGGGTCGGCTATACGGCGTTCGGCTATGCCGGTACGGGTCATGATCCATTCGTGCGAAGTATCAACCATCTTCTCGAGGTCGGCGTTGGTCAGGACCTTCTTCGGCAGATATGAACCGAGGCCGATTATCCCTGCTTTCCTTACCTGCTTTTTGATATATTGAGCTTTTTTAGTAACCATATTAAAAGGTCTTTATCGCCTCCACGATGTGTTTGTTTACCTGGTGTTCGACGAATTCCCCGGCTACCCTTATGGCGTTCTTTATCGCCTTGGCCGAGGAACGCCCGTGGCTGATTATACATATGCCGTTTACCCCCAAGAGCGGGGCCCCGCCGTATTCGGCATAGTCTATCTGCCTCTTGACCGCTTCAAAAGCCGACGCGCTCAAGAGGCCGCCGAGCATCCTTAAGGGGTCCTTCTTTAGCTCGTCCTTTATGAACAAAGCTATAATACCGGCTATCGATTCGGCGACCTTCAAGACCACGTTTCCGGTATAGCCGTCACAGACAACCACGTCGAATTTGCCGGCGAAGATATCCCTTCCCTCGGCGTTACCCTGAAAATTGAATTTGCTTAATTCCAGAAGCCGGTGGGTCTCCTTCAAAAATTCCGGCCCTTTGGAAGATTCTTCGCCTATATTCAGCAGCCCTATAACGGGATCTTTCTTCTTAAGTATGTACTTCGCGTATACCTCGCCCATCAAGCCGAACGTAACAAGGTGTTCTGCCTCAGGATTTATCGTGGCCCCCACATCTATCATCAGCACAGGGCCCTTAAGAGAAGGCACCAGGACCGCTATTCCCGGGCGCTCAACCCCTTCAAGCCGCCTTAATGAAAGCATCGCCGCGCTTACGAATGCGGCGGTATTGCCGGCCGAGACCACGGCGTCTACCTTGTTTTCCTTCGCGAGTTCGGTCGCGACCCAGATAGAGGAATCCCTCTTTGCGCGGACACTTACAGCGCCCGGCTCATGCATATCTATCGTCTCGGAGGCATGATGGACGGTTACGGATGACGGTACGGAAGGAAGCTTGGACAATTCCGCCTCGATCTTTGAGCGGTCGCCCACTATAACGATCTCAAAACCATACTCCAAAGCGGCGGCAACCGAACCCTCTACGACTACCTGAGGCGCGTAGTCACCGCCCATGCCGTCAACGGCGATCCTCATTTCTTCTTCTCTTTCTTGACCTTTATGTCCACTACTTTGCGTCCCTTATAATAACCGCAGGCGGGACAGATATGATGAGGCCTTATTAACTCAAAACACTGGGGGCATTTAGTGAGTTGGGGCATGGACAGGACCTGATGGGTCCTCGATTTATCCCTTCTCGCTTTTGAATGTTTTCTCTTGGGTAAAGCCATTTATTTATTCCTCCTTGATTGTGTCATCTCTCTATCCCGTTCCATTTTAGCGTATCCGGTTTATGGCCGCAGGAACCTTCATTGAGGTTCTTCCCGCAGACCTGGCAAAGGCCCTTGCAATCCTGCCTGCAGAGCGGCTTTAGGGGGTACTCCAGGATTATCTCCTGCCTTATATCCTCGGTCAGATCAAGGCTTGTCTTCCCCTTGAGGTCATAACTTAGATCGAAGTCCCTCTTGAAATCGATGCTGTATGGCGAAAGGCACCGGGCGCAGGTTATCTCAAGTTTTCCTTTTGCCGTCAGGCGGACATATGCCTCGTCTTTGTCCCTCGTGATAAACGCCGATATGCTTATCGGCGAGACGAATCTCAGGTCATCCCTCGCCAGGTCCAGCGCACCCGCGTCCTGGCTCTCGCTTAATTCCATCCCGTCTTTTGGTATATCGTTTATCTTTATCTTCATCTTAGTTTCTTGGCGAGCGCCTTCGCGACGAACCCCGGGACAAACGCCCTGACATCCGCCCCAAGCGCAAACGCCTCCTTTATGAGTTTAGACGACAGGTAGGAATATGACTCCGACGGCATCATGAATATGGTCTCTATATCCTGCGCCAGTTTCCTGTTGGTAAGCGCCATCTGGAACTCGTACTCGAAATCGGAGAGCATGCGCAGGCCCCGGATCATCACCGGAGCGCCTTTCTTCCTTACATAGTCAACGACCAGGCCGTCGAAATCCTCGATGACGACTCCCTTTATCCCTCTCGTCGCCTCTTTGAGCATGCCGACGCGTTCCTGCACCGTAAAGAGCGGGTCTTTATGCGCGTTGTGGGCGACGGCAATGATGACCGTGTCGTATATCTTAACGGCCCGCTTTATAAGGTCGATATGGCCGTAAGTTACGGGGTCAAAAGTACCCGGATAGACCGCCTTTGATCTCATAGGGTATTATTCCTTGCGGTAAAAAGAAATTTCCGTATCGCCGTACCTGGCGCTGCGGAAAAGTGTCAGTGTGCCCGCTTTATCGGGCAATTCGTCATGTTTAGAGTGTTCGGCAATTACGATACCAGTAGCAGTTAATATATCACAATCGCCGAGTAAAGACAAGGATTTTTTCGCCAAGGATTTATAATACGGGGGGTCGAGGAATATAAGGTCGAAACCGGCGGTATGGGCGAATTTCGCCATAACCGCCAGCGAGTCGGCATGGATAACGGCTATCTCGCCTGTCTCGGAGAGCTTTAGCGTCTTCAGGTTATCCCTTATCGCCGCGACCGAGGCGCGGCTGTTGTCCACAAAGACACAGGAACCGGCTCCCCGGCTTAAGGCCTCTAAGCCAAAAGCGCCGGAACCGGCGTATAACTCCAGCACCCTTGCGCCTCTTATCTTATCCCCCAGTATATCGAAGACGCTCTTACGCACATTATCGAGGGTCGGCCTTATCCCGCCGGGCGCCTTGATTATCCTGCTTTTGAATATCCCGCTTGTTATCCGCATCTCTACGCCTTTATCTCGAATCTGCCTGCGAATTTACGCTTCAGGATGGCCTTAAGCAGGCTATGCCCCGGCCCGGAAAGCCCGGGGTCACCCTTCACGAGATTAAACGCCTCCTTCCGGGCAGCCTCAAGCTGCTTTACGTCGGAGACGAGGTTCGCGTATCGCAGTTCGGGAAGGCCATGCTGCCTTATTCCGAAGAACTCGCCCGGCCCGCGTATCTGGAGGTCCTCCTCGGCTATATTAAAACCGCTGGTCGTACTTATAAGCGCCTTGAGCCTCTTCTTGGCCTGTTCCGATTCCGTCTCGGACAAAAGGATGCAATACGACCTCTGGTTCCCCCTGCCTATCCTTCCGCGCAACTGATGCAGCTGGCTTAACCCGAACCTCTCGGGGTTCTCGATCAGCATCACGGAGACATTTGGATTGTCTATACCGACCTCTATGACCGTGGTCGAGACCAGTATCTGCGCCTTTCCTGCCTTGAAATCAGACATGACGCGTTCCTTTTCGGTGTCATCCAGCCTGCCGTGGATAAGGCCAACCTTAAATCGCGGAAAGACCTCATCCCTGAATTTGGCGAACATCTCTGTCGCCGCCTTTCCGCCGGAGGCGGACCCGCCTCTGGCGGGCAGGCCTTCGTCCTTCTTTTTCTCGATAACCGGATAGACTATGTATGCCTGCCGGCCGGCTGAGACCTCCTGGGCTATAAATTTATATATTCCCTGCCGCCTCTCTTCCCCGACCCAATATGCCTTCGGCGGTATCCTGCCCTCGGGCATCTGGTCTAATATCGAGAGGTCGAGGTCGCCGTAAAGCGTCATCGCGAGGGTACGCGGTATGGGTGTTGCCGTCATAAAAAGGACATCCGGGTTAAGGCCCTTTTCTTTCAGGCTCGAGCGCTGGTCAACTCCGAATTTGTGCTGCTCATCTATAACGGCAAGCCCCAGATCCCTGAACTTAACACCTTCCTGTATCAAGGCGTGCGTCCCGACTATGATATTCGCGGTGCCGTCTTCCACCATCCTGTTCGCCTCTTCCCGCGCCTCGTCGATGACCGCGTTAGTCAATAAAACGATGTTTATCCCGAGCGGCCTCAATAAGCCGTTAAGGTTGTTAAAATGCTGGCGCGCCAGTATCTCTGTCGGCACCATTAAAGCGCCCTGATGACCGTTCTGGACGGTGAGGACAAGGGCGTATGCGGCGACTATCGTCTTGCCGGAGCCGACATCGCCCTCCAGGAGCCGGTTCATCGGCCTGGGACTGGCCATGTCCTTCTCTGTGTCCTCTATCGCCTTCTTCTGGGCATCGGTCAGCTTAAAAGGCAATAGCGCCTTAAATGACTCTGATAGTTCTCCGCCGACTTTATGCGCGACGCCGTCTTCGGCCTCTTTTATCTTCGCCTTACGTAACGCCAGCGCCAGTTGCAGGACAAAAAACTCGTCAAAGACTATCCGCTCATATGCCGCCTGCCTTAAGGCCTCGGCCCCGGGAAAATGCATATTTCCAATGGCCTCTCTTAACTCCGCTAAATTATGGCGCGCGCGTATCTCGGCGGGAAGCGCCTCCTCGACTTCTCCCAGATACTTATCCAGGGCATTCTTCATTATGGAGCGCAGGCCCCTGTTGCTTAAGCCTTCTGTCAAAGGATATATCGGCACTATCCTTCCTGTGTGTATCGTCTCATCGCCCTCCTCCTTTATGACCTCGAACTCGGGCGCGGTAATTTGGATATCTTTATACCGTTCGACCTTGCCGTAAAGTATTATCTTATCCCCGGCCTTAAGCCAGTTCTTCATATACGACTGATTAAACCATACGGCGTAGATGGCCCCGGTCTCGTCGCCGACCCTGGCCTTGAATATGCTCTTGCCCTTACCGGTGCGGTGTCCGCCCAATGTGAGTATCTCGCCCTTGACGGTCTCGTATTCTCCGGCCTTGACCTTGGATATGGGATTGAATTTACTCCTGTCCTCATACCGGCGCGGGAAATGATACAACAGGTCCTCGACGGTCTCTATCTCAAGGCGTTTTAATATCTCGGCCCTTGCCGGCCCGACACCCTTGACATACCGGACGGGAATTTGACTTAAAGATTGTTTATTTGTGTTTATGACCATAATATTATATAGTTTGCTCGGCTTGTGTCCTCAGGAAACAAAGCCTACGCAACTATACCATAAGTTACAAATTGAAGATTTTCGGTCTTGAGCCGCACGTCGCAGATGCGAGCGGGCACGGTGTCCCGAGCGCCAGCGAGGGACGAGCGAGCAGATGCACCGAGTGAGACTTTCCTCGCTGGGGAAAGTCGAGCGGTGCGGCGAAAGATGAAAATCGTAATTTATGCTTATATTCTTATTGATGTTTAAGCCCTGATATGTTATCATTGTAACCTTAATAATACAGCAAGGAGGAAGTTATGTCAAAGGTATGCGATATATGCGGGAAACGCAAGTGGGCGGGTAAAGTAATTAAACGGCGCGGTATGGCCAAGAAAGCGGGCGGTGTCGGCCGTAAGATAACCGGAAGAAGCATAAGAACGTTTAAGCCAAACCTGCAAAAGCTCAAGGTCAACCTTAACGGTGTCATTAAGACCATAAAGGTCTGCACCGCGTGCATCAGGTCCGGCAAGATCGTAAAAGCATAGCTGGATTCCCCGCTTT
>JAGUXU010000022.1 GCA_020061685.1 Candidatus Omnitrophota bacterium | reverse complement strand
GGCTTGACGCGCGCGCCGTCGACGAGGACGTTCCCGTTATCTATGAGCCTCTTTAAATGGGAACGCGATACGGGGCCCGGAAATACGGTGACTAGATACTGGTCTATGCGCGCGCCGCTCTCGCCGTCTTTTACTTTGAAGGTATGGTTTTCCATAAAATTCCCGCCGTTACAAGGACTATCACGGATATCACCTGTGAAATGGTAAGGCCCATCAGGACCGCGGGATTATCCCCGCGCAGGAATTCTATTAAGAACCTGATACAGGAATAAAGAATAAGGTATAAAAAAAGTGTCCTGCCGTTTGCGGGGGTGCGTCTCCTTAATATAAGGAAGACCGCGAACATCGCGGCCGATTCGTAGAGTTGCGTGGGATGGGTAACACCGGGGCTTATCTCCCTGCCGTAGCAGCAGCCGTTCAGGAAACATCCTATCCGGCCTATCGACTGGCCCAGGGCGACATACGGCGCCATAAGGTCGCCCGTCTTTAATACAGGTATCTTCTTTACGGATAAGAATATCAGCGCGGCAGCGATAGCCGCGATAAGGCCTCCGTACCAGACAAGCCCTCCCTGCCACAGTTTCAGGGCGTCAAGGGGGTTTTCCCTGTAATAGCCGAGATTAAGCAGAACGAATAAGAGCCTGCCGCCGATGAGACCGGAGACGATGAGCCAGACGCAGAGATCCAATATGTCGTCGCCGTTCATGCCGAGGGAGGATGCCCGCCGCCTCGCCAAAAAGGCCGCGGCCAAAAAAGCGAGAGCAAGCATGACTCCGTACGAATATACCTGTATCGCCCCTATCTTAAAGAGGACGGGATGCATCCTTGCTCCTTATTATCACGAAGAACAATATGACGGCTCCTATCGTGATGCAGGAGTCCGCGACGTTGAACACCGGCCAGAAGCGCAGGTCAATAAAGTCCACCACGTATCCGAACCGCAGCCTGTCTATGAGGTTGCCTGCCGCCCCGCCCAATATAAGGGCGAACGGCAGATAGTAACTCGCCTTCTTCTTTATAAGATAAAATCCTATGAATATTATCGCGGCGGCCGACATAAGGATAAATATGATGGTCTGGTCCTTGAATAAGCCGAACGCGGCGCCGGTATTCCTGACGAGCGTAAGGTGGGTCGTCGCTATAGCTTTGGTTATCTGGTCGACAATTACTACGATACCGGCGATAAGGAAGGGGCGCATTAAATGCTTCTCATTTACATTATCTTCTTTTGCGGGTCCTCCTTGGACTGGCACTCCACGCAGAGGTTTGCATAAGGGATAGCCATGAGCCTGCTCTTGGCTATCGTTTTCTCGCATTTGACGCAGGTGCCGTATGTCTTGTCCTCGATACGCTTGAGGGATTCTTCTATCGCATAAAGCATCTTCTGCTGGACGTTGGTGGCTATACCGAGGGAAAATTCCCTGTCGTAGCTGTCTTGCGCGACGTCGGCCATATGGAAGGTGTACGCGGAGAGGTCGCCTGAGGATTCCCTCTGCGACTTGCTTAAGGAGTCCTTCTCGACATGCTGGATCTCCTTGAGCATCTCCTCTTTCTTCTTAAGCAACATCTTCTTGAATTTCTGCAGGTCCTGTTTATCCATCTTCATGATATCATTCTCCTTTTAAGACAGCTGCGCAACGCCGGCACAGTTCGGGGTGCTGCGTATCCTTTCCCACTTCATCCGAATAACTCCAGCAGCGCTGGCACTTTCCGCCGGCGGCTTTTTTCACGTAGACCCCCAGCCCCTCCACTTCCAGCAACTCCTCTTTGGGGACCGGGTACTCCTTTATCTCCTCGATCCTGAAATCCGATACCACGAATACGCCGGCCAGCTCTTTGGCGTAATCTTTTAAGAAATCGTATTTCTTCGCGTCCTTTACATATAGCGTGACCGAGGCCTCCATGGAATCGCCGAGCAGGTCCTCCGACCTCTTCTCCTCGATCGCTTTCATTATATCGGGCCTCAGGCCTATGATCTTCGCCCACTTCTCCTCAAGGTCTTCGTCTATATATCCCTGGCGGAACTCCGGCCACAGCGAGGCGTGGACGCTTGCATCCGGCTCTTCGGGCCTTAACTTTGACCAGATCTCCTCCGCCGTAAACGGCGCCATCGGAGCCAATGCCTTCACCAAGATCATTATTATGTCATAGATCGCGGTCTGGCACGACCGGCGCTCTTTTGAGCTCGGCGGATAAGTATACAGTCTATCCTTCAATACGTCAAGATAAAAACTTGAGAGCTCTACGGTGCAAAAATTATAGAGGGCGCGGAAGACCTTGTGGAACTCAAAATCATCGTAATACCTCGTCATCTCCTCAAGGAGGGAATAGGCCTTTGAGACCGCCCACTTGTCAAATTCAAGAAGTTCACTGTGCCCGACCCTGTCTTTCTTGGGGTCAAAATCATAGAGGTTGCCGAGGATGAACCTCGCCGTATTCCTTATCTTGCGGTATGCCTCGGAGGTGCGCTCGAGTATCTCCTTAGATATCCTTATATCCTCATAATAATCGCAGGAGGCGACCCATAATCTCAGGACGTCCGCGCCGTGGGTCTTGATGATATCCTGCGGCGAGATCACGTTGCCCAGCGATTTTGACATCTTTCTTCCCTCGCCGTCGACCACGAAACCGTGCGTCAAGACACCCTTGAACGGCGGACGGCCCTCTATCGGCATGGACGTGAGGATCGCGGACTGGAACCAGCCGCGGTGCTGGTCGCTCCCTTCCAGGTATAAGTCGGACGGGAACTGAAGCTCCGGCCTTGCCCTGACGACCGATTGATGGCTTACTCCGGAATCAAACCACACATCCAGTATATCCTCTTCCTTCCTGAACTTATCTTTCTTGCAATCGGGGCACTTAAATCCGGGCGGCAGCAATTCTTCCGCGGCCCTGCTGAACCATACATTTGAGCCTTCTTTTTCCATCAGTCCTGCCACGCGGTTTATTACTTTGGCATCCAGGACCGGCTTCTTACATCCCTCGCAATAAAACGCGGGGATAGGCACGCCCCAGTATCTCTGCCGCGATAAGCACCAATCGGGCCTTGTCTCTATCATCGCCGATATCCTGTTCTCGCCGAGAGACGGCACCCATTTGACGCCCTTGACCGCCGCGAGCGTCTTCTTCCTCAGGTCGTTATGGTCGACATCTATGAACCACTGGACCGTCGCCCTGAATATGACCGGCTCTTTGCACCTCCAGCAGTGCGGATATGAGTGCATTATATTCCCATAACTCAGAAGATTTCCGTCCTTCTCTAATCTTTCCCTGATGGCGACGTTCGCCTTAAAGACGTGCATGCCGGAAAACTCGCCGGCCGTATTGTCAAATATTCCCTTCTCGTTGACAGGCATGATAGTCGGCAGCCCGTATTTCTGGCCTGTCATGTAATCTTCCATCCCGTGGCCCGGCGCGGTATGGACGCAGCCCGTGCCCTCCTCGTTTGAGACGTAATCCGCGAGGACGACCTTGCCTCCGCGGTCAAGGAAGGGATGTATATAATTCAATCCTTCCAGGTCTTTACCCTTCAAGGTACTTATTTTTTTATAATCGTTAATACTTAATCTTTCCAGGACCCTATTGAGAAGGTCCTGCGCTACAAAGAAAGTCTCCTCTCCCGCTTTTATGCTGACATAGGACATCTCGGGATGCACCGCGACAGCGACGTTGGCGACAAGCGTCCACGGAGTGGTCGTCCAGATGATCAGGAAATGTTTATCGTCTTTGATCTTCGCGTCTTTTATCCTGAATTTCACGTAGACCGACGGCGAGGCGTGGTCGGCATATTCAACTTCAGCCTCGGCGAGCGCGGTCTCGCATCTTACGCACCAGTTGACCGG
>JAGUXU010000082.1 GCA_020061685.1 Candidatus Omnitrophota bacterium | reverse complement strand
CGCATATGATCTGTATATTACCGAACCCCTTCATTAATTCAAGTAGGGCGGCGCAGACCCTCCTGTCCTTCTCGACCGCGATGACTTTCTTGACCGCGCCTGCGATCCCCCGGGTCAAGGCGCCCAGGCCCGGGCCTATCTCCAAGGCCCAATCCGTGCCGGCAAACCGGCACATCCCGATCATCTCATCGGCTACGTTCCGGTCGACTAAAAAATTCTGGCCCAAATATTTCTTGGGCCTTATCTCGTATCGCGTTAAGAGGGTTTTTACTTCCGCTGTAGTCAGCAACTTTAAGGTCGCTCTCCCTTTTTGTGCATATCTACCGCCATTTTTATCGCCTCGATCATTGATCCGGCATTCGCCAGGCCCTTCCCCGCGATATCGAAAGCCGTGCCGTGTCCCGGCGAGGTGCGCACAAACGGAAGCCCCAATGTAATGTTGATGCTGTTATCGCGGGCGACCATCTTAAGCGGCGCAAGCCCCTGGTCATGATACATCGCTATGACGCAGTCCAGCTTCCCGCGGAAGGCCTCGTAAAACAACGCTTCTGAGGAAGCCGGCCCGGTAATGCCCTCAAAACGCCTCTTTGCCCGCGCTACCGCCGGCTTTATGACGCGCTCTTCCTCTTTTCCTATCGAACCGCCTTCGCCGCCGTGGGGATTTAAACTGGCTACGCCGATCCTCGGGTGCTTTATCCCAAAATATCTCTTAAGCGCCGTATGGCTTAACGCTATGCAGTCCGATATTTCTTCTCCTGTTATGGCCTTCGCGACGGCCTTTAACGGAAGGTGCCTTGTCACGAGCGTGACCCTTAACGGGCCTCCCGTAAGCATCATGGCGAACTTGTCTGTCCTGAACGCCTTGGCGATATATTCGGTATGCCCCGAAAACTTAACGCCGGCGCGGGATATCGCCTCTTTGCTTACCGGTGCCGTGACCAGGCAATCGGCTCTCCTGTATTTGATGAGCTCGATGGCGCGGTCTATGTATGCTAAGGAGGCTTTACCGGAAAGGACGGACTGCCGTCCCCATTTTATGCTGTCTTTGCTTATCAGCCTTAAATCGACGATGGCTATATGCGGATTTGTCCTTATGGCGGCATTGAGAAATTTCGTCAGTGAGGAAAGGACGGACCTGTCGCCGATGATCAAAAAATTGGCAAGCCCGCGTAATTCAGGGCTTGCCAATGCTTTCAGGACTATCTCGGGGCCTATACCGAACGGGTCCCCGGTCGTTATCGCGACTCTCGGCTTATTTAAACTGTATGAAGGCATCGCGTTTTAACTTGTCTATCCATTCCTTATATCTTTCCTGGGCCTTCTCCCTGAATATGACGTTTTCCACGTCATCCCGGACTTCGGATAGCGGCTGCAAATACGCGTCTTTCTTCTCTTCGACCTTAAATATATAGTATCCTGTGTCCGTCTTGATGGGGGGACATGCCTCTCCGGGCGTGAGCGCGAAGATTACCTTGTCGAACTCTTCCCTCATCTGGCCCCTTGAGACAAAACCCAGATCACCGCCTTCCTCGGCTTTCGCCCCCTGTGAATACAGTTTGGCGAGGTCCGAAAAATCCCTTCCCTCTTTTATGAGACGATATACATCGTCGGCCTTCTGTTTGGCGAGCGGTTCGGTAGTGGCCTCGTCGAAACGGATCATTATGTTCTTAAGGTGGACCGATTCGGGGGCCCTGATCTCCTCTTTATGTTTACTATAATAGTCGCTTATCTCGGCAGGCGTCACGACGACCTTGTCTTTTACCTCATGGGTCACGAGCTTATCCATCATAAGCTGTTCCTTGTAGCGGGCCCTTAATATAGCTATGGTCAATCCGACCTTTTCTACCTCATTGCTGAAATCCGAGGTCGAGGGGAATCTCATCTCTACGTCTTTAAGCCGTTCGTCTATCTCCGATTCAACGACGACTACGCCGCGGCGCTTCGCCTCCTGTAATATCAATTTATTTTCCACCATCTGGTTCAGCATCTCGTTGCGCATCTCTTCTATCTTAGCTTTCAGCTCATCGCCGGAAAATTCTTTCTTTAATTCATTTGTCAGCGGCGTCAGCGCCACGTCCAGATCCGCCTGCGTTACCACCTCGTCATTTACCACCACCAGGATCTTATTTCCGAAACCGGAGGCCTGGCCGCAGACGGAAAGACACGCGGCGGCTATGATAAAAACCGATATAATACGCGGACCCATCCGCATCTATTTAACCTCGCCTTCCAATAATTTCTCGTTTATCTTGATCCGCGCCTTTGACCTTAAATTTTTTAGGAGGTTATCGAAGGTCTCCCGCTGCGCCTTGTCCCTCAATTCCTTTTCGATCGCGCCTTTGACCTCGGACAATTCCACGGCCCGCGGCTCCTTTTTGTCCGTCACCTTTACTATATGATATCCGAATTGGGTCTTTATTATGTCGCTGACCTGCCCCACTTCTAATTTAAAACAGGCCTCTTCTATCTCGGGCATCAATTGTCCTTTAGTGAAGTAGCCGATGTCGCCGCCCCTCTCCTTCGAGGGGTCTTTTGAGTATTGCCTGGCGAGCTGTCCGAAATCGGTGCCTTCTTTTAATTTCTGCGATATCTCTTTCGCCTCGGCTTCGGTATCGACCTGTATATGGCTGGCGCGCAGCTTAAGCGGAGTCACGAAATCATCTTTATGCGCTTCGTAAAAGGCCTCTATCTTCGCTTCGTCGACGCCGGCCGTCTTGTCTCCTTCCACCTCTATGAGTTTAGCGACCAGGATCTTCCTCTGAGCCTCATTGAGCAGCTCCCTTACTTCGGTGTCCCTGTTCAGGCTGCGCCTTAAGGCCTCTTTATATAAAAGCTGCTCTGCTATCATATCTTCCAGAAAATCCTTCTTCCTCTCGCTCGCCAGCGCCTTATAATAAGGCGGAAGTTTCGTTAACCTCTTCTCGAAATCCCCTACCGTTATGACCTTGCCGTCGACGGTCGCCAGAGGCCTCGATTTGGCGTCGCCGCAACCGGAAAAGGCGGATATAACAATGATTAGGGATAGGATTATATATAATTTATTCATGTCTGGTTCACCAATATATTAACCGGGGGAATTGTTTGAATACTATACCATATATGCCATCAGGCAGGCAAGTTCTTTCGCAATCCGGCGACGGTATTCCTGAGCAGCCTGCAGTATAGGTCGAAGCCGATGGCGTCGATAAAACCGTGCTGCTCTGTGCCGAGCATATTTCCCGCGCCGCGCAACTCGAGGTCTTCCATCGCTATCTTGAACCCGGAGCCCAGTTCCGTATGTTCCTCTATCGCCTTGAGCCTCGCCTCTGCATCTTTCGGCAATTGCCATCCTTTGGGATACAGAAAGTACGAATACGCCTGCACGATATACCTCCCTACCCGCCCCCTCAGCTGGTAAAGGTCTGCGAGCCCGAAGATGTCGGCGCGGTTGACGAATATGGTGTTCGCATTGGGGATGTCGATGCCCGACTGGACTATGGCGGTCGAGACGAGGACGTCTATCCTGCCTTTTATGAACCCTATCATTATGTTCTCGAGCTCGTGCGCCGGCATCTGACCGTGCGCCTCTTCGATCTTTGCCTCCGGTACCGTATCCTTAAGCCGCTCTGCGAGCTTATCAAGCCCCTGTATCCTGTTATTCACGAAGAAAACCTGTCCGCCCCGCTTGAGTTCGCGTCTTATCCCCTCTTTTATTATACGTTCATCAAATTCCGCGACTTTGGTCGCGACAGGGATCCTTTTCTCGGGCGGCGTGTCTATGACCGACATATCCTTTATGCCCATAAGCGACATATACAGCGTGCGCGGAATAGGGGTGGCGGTCAGGGTAAGTACGTCGACTAAGAGCCTCATCCTCTTGAGCTTCTCTTTATGTTTTACTCCGAATCTCTGTTCCTCGTCTATTATCACAAGCCCCAGATCCTTGAATCCGACGTCATGCGACAGCAACCGATGTGTGCCGATGATTATATCTACCGCGCCTTCCTTCAGGGCGTCTAATATCCTCGCCTGTTCCGCATCGCTCCTGAAACGCGAGAGCATCTCGATATTCACGGGATATTTTTTCATCCTCTCCTTGAAAGTGGTGTAATGCTGTTCGGCCAGGATCGTCGTTGGGACCAAAAGAGCGGCCTGCTTGTTGTCCATCACCGCTTTGAAGGCGGCGCGCAGGGCGACCTCTGTCTTTCCGTAACCTACGTCGCCGCAGACCAACCGGTCCATCGGCTTGACGCTCTCCATATCGCGCTTTATCTCAAGCGTTGCCCTTGTCTGCGCCGGCGTGTCCCTGAAAGGAAACGCCTTCTCAAGTTCGGCCTGCCAATCCGTATCTTTGGAGAAGGCATAGCCGCGCAGCGACTGGCGTTTTGCCTGCATCTCCAGAAAGTCCATCGCGAGGGAATATATGCCCTTCTGCGCGCGCGCCTTCGCGGCGGCCCACGCCTTAGTGCCGAGTTTATAGACCTTGGGCGGTTTCCCTTCGAAGCCGATGTACCTCTGGATAAGGCCGGTATCGGCGATGGGCACGTACAATTTCGCGCCTTCGGCGTATTCGAGCACTATATAATCCACGAGCCCCGCGGCCTCCTTCACCCTCTCGATGCCGCGGTACCTTCCTATCCCGTGTTTGACGTGGACGACATGATCCCCCGGAGAGATATCGACGAAATTGTTTATGGGCAGGTCTTCGGAGATGACCGGCCTTCTGTGGCTCTTTAATTTTCTGGGAAGGATACCTTTGAAGGGCAGGACTATCGCCATCTGGTGGTCAAGAAACGCCTCGCCGGTAGCGATATTAAAAGACCTTATGCGCGCTATTTTATCGCCGTCAAATTCGACGCGGATAGGGGCGTCAAAGGTGACGGGGAAGACGTCGAGTATGCCGCCCCTTTGGGCGAAGTCCCCTTCTTCGGCGACATTCGGTTGCCGCCTGTATCCGAACTCGACCAACCGGCCGTGGACCCCGTCCAGATCCGCGGCTT
>JAGUXU010000088.1 GCA_020061685.1 Candidatus Omnitrophota bacterium | reverse complement strand
GCCACTTGCGTGCGAAGACTATATAAGACATTTATAAAATATCCTTATGATTACAACCTAAATTGTAGACCTAAATATATAAATAGTCAATCAGTAATTATTTGAACTTGTATTCTACCTCGACAGAGGCGGTAAACGCCTCTTTGCCCGGAAAAACCTGAGACTCCTGCGGCGCCTCGCTTCTCATTAATTCAAGATTGTATTCCCGGTATTCGCGCCCCACGGGCACGGAAACCCAGGCGCCCAGCATATTGTAGGGCTCTCTTAACGAGACGTTCAATTCCTTCGCTATCAAAGACGCTTTTTCTTTGGCGTTTCCCAGGGCTTCTTTAAGCGCCTTCTCCTCGGCCGTCTTCCTGTCCTCTACATAAAACGAAAGGTTTTTTACGTCGGTAGCGCCGTTTTGGATGGTGGCATCGATTACGCTTGAGGCGTAATCGGAAAGTTTGTCGTATTGTATCTTCTCCGCTTTTACGGTGACTTTATTGCTTATCTTGTACGTCTTGCTCGGAAAGATAAAGCTGTATCCCTTATCCCCTATGAAATCGAATGTAGAAGTCGAGAATTCCGCGTTGGGTATGTTTAATTTCTTGATCTCGTTTACGATGCCGGCGATCTTCCCGGCATTATCGGAAGTGGCCCTGCGTAAATTCACGCTCTCGCTCGTGACCGAAAAGACCAGAGAGAAAGAATCCGGCTCCGCGTAGACCTTGCCGGTGCCCGTGACCCTTATGACATATTCTTTGTATTCTTTAGGCTCCTGTTCGGCGAACAAGAAACCGGTGCTGCAGCTTAATATCAAAAGAAATAACGCACCGGTAAAAATTTTTCTTTTCATCTCATGGCTCCTTTTAACTGGCGGAGAGGCTGGGATTTGAACCCAGGGAGGGGCTTTTGGCCCCTCAATCGCTTAGCAGGCGACTCCGATCGGCCACTCCGGCACCTCTCCGCTTGCCTATTTCTTCCCTATCTTTCTCTGCTTTCTAAAAAATTCCGTCAGGAGCGCTCCGCAATCCTTCGCCAGAACTCCGCCCGTCACTTTTATCCTGTGATTCAGTTTCTTGCTGTTCGCGATCTTAAAGACAGAGCCGCAGGCGCCTGTCTTAGGGTCCTTTGCCCCGTAGATTATCCTCTTGACCCTCGCCAGGACCATTGCGCCGGCGCACATCGAACACGGTTCAATTGTAGCATACACGGAACAATCGAGCAATCTCTCGGACTTAAGGTACGCGGCAGCCTGGGTTATCGCTATCATCTCGGCGTGCGCCGTGGGGTCCTTGAGCATGACGATCTGGTTATGCGCCCGCGCTATTATCCTGCCCTGATGGACTATGACCGCGCCTACAGGCACTTCGTCCTGCTCAAAGGCCTCGGCCGCCTCTTTCAGGGCCTCTGACATATATATCTCGTCTATCTTTCCCATATATAAGCTTTATGCCCCTCGTTCTGCAAAAACGCAGAACTCGGGACAAATTTCGTTGAATTTATTGGCGGCGAAATTTGGCGCGCCCGGGCCGGCTTGAACGGCCAACAACTGGTTCCGTAGACCAGTGCTCTATCCAATTGAGCTACGGGCGCGTTGCGGCATAAATTATATCACAAAAATAAACGTGCTGCTATCGGTAATTGGTGAATTGAAGAGCGACGGGGAAGTCTATGCTGCGCAGGTGCGTTATCACGGCCTGAAGGTCGTCTTTCTTCGGCGAGGATACCTTTATCTTCTCGCCCTCTATCTGGGTCTGGATCTTGGAGTTAAGATCCCTTATTATCTTTACCAGTTCCTTGGCCTTTTCCCTCTCGATGCCGCAGGCTATATCGACTATCTGGCGCAGGGTCCCCTCAAAGGCCTTCTCGGCCTCATTGTATTTGAGGGCCTTGAGCGAGATATTTCTCTTGACCATCCTCGTATCAAGGATATCCCTTAACGAACGCAGCTTAAAGTCGTCGTCCGCGATCAGAGTTATCTTCTTCTCGGCGCGGTTGTAGTCGATAGAGGATTTGCTGTTCTTGAAATCGTAACGCTGTGAGAGTTCTTTCTTCGCCTGATTGACGGCGTTGTCGACCTCCTGCAGATCGACTTCGGAAACGATGTCAAAAGAAAAATTGGCCGCCATTCAGCTTACTCCTTATTTTTGTCCCTGCCTGCGCGCTTACGCGCTAATGTATCCAATATCTTCTTGCGCAGCCGTATGCTCTTAGGCGTGACTTCGACGAGCTCGTCGGAACCGATATATTCTATCGCCAGTTCAAGGGTCATCTCTTTCGGCGGTGTAAGCACTACCGCGATATCCGAAGTCGAAGACCTCATGTTCGTAAGCTTTTTCGTCTTGCAGGGGCTTAGCGGCATATCCTCTCCGCGCGGGTTCTCGCCGACGATCATGCCTTCGTAGACCTCAACGTTAGGCCCTATAAACAATTCCCCTCTTAATTGCGCGTTCGCTAACGCGTATGCCGTCGACACCCCGGGCTCTATTGCCACAAGCGAACCTCTAGGCTCGACATTGAAAGCCCCTGATTCGACCGGTTTATACTCGTCAAAAACATGGTTGATAACGGCCATGCCCCTTGTCTTTGTCATGAGCGCGCCCTTTAGGCCGATTATGCCGCGGGTGGATATCTGGTATTCGAGATGCAGCGAACCGGTGGCGCTCTGTGAGACATGCTTCAGTTTTCCTTTCCTCCGGCCGATCTCTTCTATCACCGTGCCCTGATATTCCGCGGGGATCTCTATAGTCAAAAATTCAAAAGGTTCATATTTTACGCCGGCCTTTTCGTGGTAGATGACTTCGGGCTGGGAGACCTGAAGCTCAAATCCCTCGCGGCGCATCTGTTCGACAAGGATGGCCAGATGAAGCTCGCCGCGCCCGGAGACAAGAAAGGTGTCCGCGCTCTCGGTCTCGCTGACGCGGAGCGAGACATTGGTCTCGGTCTCCTTAAAAAGACGGTCGCGGATATTGCG
>JAGUXU010000046.1 GCA_020061685.1 Candidatus Omnitrophota bacterium | reverse complement strand
GGCCCGAGCCCTGTACCGGTGCAAGCGCCGCCTGCCGTGGCGTTCGAGGATGTCACATAGGGGTATGTGCCATGATCAACGTCAAGGAGCGTCCCTTGCGCGCCTTCGAGCAGGAGGCTCTTTTTCCTCTTTACGGCTTCGTTGAGTATCTTCGTCGTATTACAGGCGTATTTCGCTATCTTTCCCCTGTATTTCGCGTATTTTTCGTATATCTCCTCGAAGGTAAAACCGGGATGGTTGTAGAGTTTCTGGAGGGTCTCGTTCTTCGCAGCTATGTTTTCCCTGAGCTTTTTCCTGAAGAGAGCGTCATCGAGGAGATCGGCCAGCCTTATGCCGCTCCTGCCGACCTTGTCCACGTAACACGGCCCTATCCCACGGCCTGTCGTCCCTATCTTCTTGCGGCGCTCGCTTAGAGTGTCTATCTCTTTGTGATAAGGGAATATCAGATGGACCCGGTCGCTCACCTTCAGGTTATCGTCGACGTATATGCCTTTAGAGCGCAGGGTCTCTATCTCGTCTATCAGCGCCTCGGGGTCGACGACGACACCGTTTCCGATGACGCAGACCTTGCCTTTATGCAGGATGCCCGA
Organism: Candidatus Omnitrophota bacterium; assembly: GCA_020061685.1. Lineage (GTDB taxonomy): Bacteria > Omnitrophota > Gorgyraeia > Pluralincolimonadales > Pluralincolimonadaceae > JAGUXU01. Next base: position 3,381 of record JAGUXU010000046.1, on the reverse strand, counting down.
GGGAATAAGGTGCAGGACAAACTCATCGTCTCCGATGACGACCGTGTGGCCGGCGTTATTGCCGCCCTGATAACGGACGACAAAATCCGCCTCGCGCGAGAGGATGTCTATTATCTTCCCCTTGCCCTCGTCTCCCCACTGGGCTCCGACAACGACTGTGTTTACCATTAGAGTTTTATAAGTTTTGCGTCGATGACATTCTTCGCGGAACGTATCTGCTTCATGACGCTCTCGGGTATTTCCTCATCGATGTTTAAGACCGTCATCGCTACTCCGCCGGCCTTCGTCCTTCCCAGCGTCATGCCCGCGATGTTTATCTTGTTCTCGCCGAGTATCATCCCTATCTGGCCTATGATACCGGGCTTGTCCTCGTTAGATAATATAAGCAGGTATCCGGAAGTCGAGGCCTCTACATAAAAATCATTCAACTTGACGATGCGCGGCTGTTTCCTCGGAGATAACGTGCCGGCGACCCTGACCGCGGCCTTATCGGTCTGCGCCTCGATACTTATCAGGTTGGCAAATTCCTCTATCTGGGAACTCTTCGTCTCGACTACCTTTATGCCCCGTTCTTTCGCTATAAAGGAGGCGTTGACGTAATTTACCGTCTCCTCCAGTATGGGCGTCAGGAATCCTTTCAGGAACGCGACCGTGACAGGCGTCAATTCATGCGAGACTATATCGCCTCCATATTGTATCTTGATCTCTTTTGTCCGCCCCTCGGTCAGCTGCGCTATCAGCCCGCCCATCTTCTCCGACAATTCTATATACGGCTTCAGGACCTTGTATAATTCCGGGTCTACATAAGGGACGTTTACCGCGTTCTTTACGCCGCGGCCCAATAGCGCGTCCGCCACCTGCCTGCAGACCTCTATCGCGACGTTGACCTGCGCCTCCTCGGTCGAGGCACCCAGGTGCGGGGTGGCAACAAGTTTCTCGTTCTTGAACATCGTGAAATCCTTCGGCGGCTCGGTCTCATAGACGTCGAGCGCCGCGCCGGCCACTTTGCCGGATTCAAGCGCCTTGATGAGGTCCGCCTCGTTTATGATGCCGCCGCGCGCGCAGTTTACGAGGCGCACGCCGGGCTTCATCTGGGCGAATTCCTTCTCGGTAAATAGGTTCCTTGTCTCGTTCGTTATCGGCGTATGGACCGTTATGTAATCCGAATCCTTTATTATCCCCTTGAGGTCCACTATCTCCACACCGAGTTCCTGCGCCTTCTCGACCGTAAGGTATGGGTCATAAGCGATGATCCTCATCCCGAAAGACATCGCGCGCTTCGCGACCTCGGTGCCTATCCTTCCGAGGCCGACGATGCCGAGCGTCTTCCCGTAGAGTTCCACCCCCATATATTTATTCCTGTCCCACCTTCCTTCGCGCAGAGAAGCGTTCGCCTGCGCGGTATTGCGGGAAAGGGCCATAATAAGCGCCATCGTCTGTTCGGCGGTGGAGATGGTATTCCCGCCCGGGGTATTCATCACGATGATACCGCGTTTGGAGGCGGCTTCCGCGTCGACGTTATCGAGGCCGACACCCGCGCGCCCGATGACCTTCAATTTCGTCGCGGCGTCTATTATGTCCTTCGTGACCTTCGTGCTGCTCCTCACCAGCAAGGCATCGTAATCCTTTACGATGGCTTTCAATTCTTCCGGCGGGAGTTTAAGTTTTACGTCTACCTGGAACTCCTTCTGTTCCTTGAGGACCTTCAGGCCCTCTTCCGACATCGCGTCGCTTACGAGAACTTTGTACATTTTTTGGTCTCCTGATTTTATCGAAACTTACGCCGGTTCGACAGGGCCTCTGCTACGGCCCTCAAGCAAGATTTCCTCGGCGGCTTCCACACCTACGCCCGGCTGGCCCCTGTATCCCATCTCGGCGAGCGCCATGCCCAATACGGCGATCGTTGTCAGGATATCGGTCTCGGTGATATAACCCATATGCGCTATACGGAAGACCTTGCCTTTCAATTCCGCCTGCCCGCCGGCGATACCCACGCCGTATTTGTCCCTCATGTGTTTTACAAGTTTCTCGCCGTCTACTCCGGCCGGAACGTTTACTGCAGTAACGCCGTTTGACGGGGCGGCCGGCGCGAAGAGGCTTAATCCCATCGCCTTCATCGCCTCGCGCGTGGCCAGCGCCAGTTTCTTATGGCGCGCGAATACGACATCAAGGCCTTCGGCCTTCATCGTCCTTAAGGTCTCGCGCAGCCCTATCACCAAAGTTATCGCCGGTGTAAAGGGCGTATCCGTAGATTCAATCGCCTTCTTGGCCTTTTTCAGGCTGAAATAATATTTCGGGCACTTGGATTTTTCAACCTTCTCCCATGCCTTCTTGCTCAAACTTATGAACGCCAGTCCCGGCGGGATCATGAGGCCCTTCTGCGAACCCGATACGACGCAATCTATGCCCCATTCGTCGGTCTTGATCTCTTCCGCTCCCAAACCCGATATGGCGTCGACGACCAGGACCGCGTTATGATCTTTTGTTATCTGGGCGATCGCCTTTATGTCGGTCAGGACGCCTGTGGATGTCTCGCACAGGGTCGTAAAGACCGCCTGTATCGCCGCGTCTTTCTTCAGCTCCGCCTCTATCACCTTGGGGTCTACCGCATTTCCCCATTTTACATCTATTATTATAGGAGTGGCGCCGTATGCCTTGCACAACTCTGTCCATCTCTCGCCGAATTTTCCACCCTGTACGCATATCGCCTTGTCGCCGGGTGAAAGGAGATTGGCGACCGCGGCTTCCATAGCGCCGGTGCCGGAAGAAGTGAACGTTATGACGTCGCCCTGTGTCTGGAATACGTATTTTAAGAGATCGCATACTTCCTTGAATACTTCCATGAACTCCGGAGTCCTGTGATGGATGATAGGTTCAGCCATCGCGAGCAACGCCTTCGGCGGGACCGGCGTGGGTCCCGGCGTCATCAGATAAGTTTTCTTCATCTCTCCCCCCTCCTCTTGTTTTTAGGTTTGAATAGGAAGGCGCTGGTAGATGGTCGGCCTGTAGAACTTATTCGGCTCGACCTTCGGCCGTTTCCTGCGCTTATTCTCCAGCGCTATCTTCAAGACCTGGTCCATGTTCTCTACCGTCACCACTTTTAACTCACGCAGAATATTTTTGGGTATCTCGACGAGGTCCTTCTCATTTTCCTTGGGTATTATGACCGTCTTTATCCCGACCCTGTGTGCGGCAAGTATCTTGGACTTAAGCCCGCCTATCGGCAGGACCTTGCCCCGCAGGGTTATCTCGCCGGTCATCGCGACATCCTTCTTTACCGGCAATTTTGTAAGGCTTGAGATGAGCGCCGTCGCCATCGTGATGCCGGCTGACGGCCCGTCCTTCGGGATAGCCCCTTCCGGGATGTGGATGTGGATGTCC
>JAGUXU010000042.1 GCA_020061685.1 Candidatus Omnitrophota bacterium | reverse complement strand
TCTAACTTCAGCGCGCAGGAAGCGAGCCTTACCGGCGAGTCTACGCCTGTCGTGAAGACTATTTTTGCTCTGGAAGAGAAGGAAGTTCCTTTGGCCGATAGGGCTAATGTTGTTTATATGGGGACCGCGATCGTCTCCGGAAGGGCCAAGGCGCTGGTCATCGAGACCGGTATGCGAACGGAACTGGGCAAGATCGCGGGCATGGTCCAGGAGATCGAGAGAGAGTCCACCCCGCTGCAGAGGAAATTGGAGCAATTCGGAAAATGGATCGTATATCTGTGTTTCGTCCTCGTGGGATTGGTCTTTTTATTCGAGTGGCTGCGCGGCGGAAAGATAATAGATGTCTTCTTGACGGCCGTAAGCCTGGCCGTAGCCGCCATACCGGAAGGCCTGCCTGCGGTAGTGACGATAGCCCTGGCATTGGGAGTACAGAGGATGGTCAAGCGCCATGCCCTGATCAGGAAGCTGCCCTCGGTCGAGACGCTGGGTTGTGCGACCGTCATCTGTTCGGACAAAACGGGCACCCTGACCAAGAACGAGATGACGGTACAGGCGGTCTTCGCGGACAATGAACTATTCAGGGTATCGGGCATAGGGTACGCCCCCGAAGGAGAATTCCTTCTTAAGGACAGGCACATTGAGCCCGGAGGTCATCCGCAGTTAGATAAGATCCTGGTTTACGGCGTCTTGTGTAACGGCGCGCAGCTGGTAAATGATAACGGTGGCTATAGGATAATCGGCGACCCGACTGAAGCCGCGATCCTGGTCGCGGCCGCCAAAGCCGGTATATGGAAAGAAGAGGAAGAGAAGAAGCTCCCTTTCGTCGACGAGATACCTTTCGATTCCGAGCGCAAGAAGATGACCGTGATACGCAAGGACAAGGACAGGCTCGCAGCTTTCGTTAAGGGGGCGCCGGATATATTGTTAAACGATTGCGTTTATATCGAAGAGAAAGGCGCAGAGAGGAAGCTGACGCCCGAAGACATTAAGAAGATACTTCAGGTAAACGATGATCTGGCCGGTCAGGCGATGCGCGTACTCGCTGTCGCGTACAGGGCGCTGGACGGCGTTCTCGATAAATACGAAGCGAAATCGGTCGAGAGGGAGCTTACTTTCGCGGGCCTGGTCGCGATGATAGATCCGCCCAGAGAGGAAGTCAGGAAGGCGATGTATGAATGCAAGACGGCGGGCATCAAGACGGTCATGATAACCGGTGACCATAAGAATACGGCCGTGGCCATAGCCCAACAGTTGGGATTCTTTAAAGAGGACTCCATGGCCTTGACCGGCGGAGAACTGGACAGGCTCAACGACAAGGAATTCAACGAGAAGATAGAGAGGATCCCGGTTTATGCGCGTGTCTCTCCGGAGCATAAATTAAGGATCGTGCGCGCATGGCGCAAGCGCGGTGAAGTAGTGGCGATGACCGGCGACGGCGTAAATGATGCCCCGGCGGTAAAAGAAGCGGATATCGGCGTGGCGATGGGAATAACCGGCACCGATGTAACGAAGGAAGTCTCGGATATGGTGGTCACGGACGATAACTTCGCTTCGATAGTAGCGGCGGTCGAGGAAGGTAGGGGTATTTACGATAATATAAAGAAGTTCGTCCATTACCTTCTTTCATGCAATGCCGGAGAGATACTGGTCATGTTCGTGGCCTCGTTGGTCGGGTTACCGCCGCCGCTTTTGCCTATACATATACTTTGGGTCAATCTGGTGACCGACGGCCTGCCTGCCCTCGCATTAGGCGTCGACCCTGTCGAGCCGGGCGTGATGAAACGGCCTCCGCGTCCCGCGCACGAGGCGGTCGTCACCAAAGAAAGGGCATTTTTGCTGCTGTCCCAGGGCGCATTTATTGCCATATGCACCCTTATGGCCTTTACTTTTGTCTTGTTTATCGAGAAAGAAGGAATTGCCCGCGCCAGGACCGCGGCGTTTATCGTCCTTTCGTGCAGCCAGTTATTCCATTCCTTTAACTGCCGCAGCATGACTGAATCCCTCTTTAAGGTAGGGATAGGCACGAATATAAAACTTGTTTATGCGGCCGCGTTCTCGTTCCTCCTGCAGGTAGGGGCGGTATATCTGCCGTTCTCGCAGAAGGTTTTCAAGACAGAGCCGCTGGGGCTTTTCGATTGGTTTCTGGTGATCGTCATCTCATCTTTTCCGCTCTGGGCGATGGAGGCGGTCAAGATGCTAAACAAGAAAAGAAGTAGCGTTTAAAAAAGGAGGAACAAGATGTTTAAGAAGACTGTGATTGTTTTAGTTACAGCAGCAGCGGTTCTTGGTATAAGCGGACTGTCTTTCGCAGCAATGTGCGACGCAGCCGGCCATAAGGAAGATTCTAAAGTTGCATCGGCACAGAACAGAAGCGAAGCAATCAATGTCGGCAACAAAATCTGTCCGGTAAGCGATGAAAAGATCGATGAAAAGACAAAAGCGACTTATGAATATAAAGGCAAGGTCTATAACTTCTGCTGTCCGGCATGTATCGGTGATTTCAAGAAGAACCCCGAGAAATATATCAAGAAGATAGAAGCGGAAAAAAAGGGAGAAACCGGCTCTCACGAGCATATGCACTAGAGTATTAGCATAGTAACCGATGGGCACAATCGCATTTTCAGAGGGCGAGTTAGAGAGATTGCTAAGGCCTCATCTTTCCTCGCCCTTCGTCTTTCTGGATGCCGCCTCGCCGGACAAAGAGAACAAGACCTCTTTTCTTTTTACCGGTTTCAGGGAAATGTTTGTCTTTAACCGCGGCGATGACGTAGATAAATTTTTCAGAAAAGCTGAAGGCCTTTTAAGGAAAGGCTACTGGCTTTCCGGATATTTTTCTTACGAGTTCGGCTATTGGCTCGAACCCGCCCTTTATCATTTAAGGCAAAAGGCCGGCACTCCGCTGGTCTGGTTAGGGGCTTGTAAAAAACCCCTCCTTATAGATCGCGGCTCCCGCTATTGGGACCCTCAAGACAGACAGCCATCTTACAGCATAAAAGATATAAGGCCCGATATCAGCCGCCGGGAATATTTCTCCAAGATAAAAAGGATAAAAGAACGCATAGAGCAGGGCCTGACATACGAGACGAATTTTACCTTCAAGATAAAGTTTGGTTTCCGCGGCGATATCCTGGACCTTTACCTGGACCTAAGGAGGGCCCAGCCCACCCCTTACTCAGCCTTGATAAATACGGGAAGATGCGCCGTTCTTTCTTTGTCGCCCGAACTCTTCTTCCGGCAGGAAGGCAGGAATATCACGACCCGGCCGATGAAAGGGACGTTTAACCGCGGATTTACGACAGAGCAGGACATGAGAAACGTAGAGCAATTTAAGGCGGACAAGAAGATAAAAGCGGAAAATCTGATGATCGTGGATCTATTGAGGAACGACCTGGGAAGGGTATGCGAGAGGGTCAGAGTGCCCAGGCTCTTTGAGATAGAGAGGCACCCCACGCTTTATCAGATGACCTCGACGGTCGACGGCAGATTAAGGGACGGGGCCGGGATAAAGGACATCTTCCTGTCTCTTTTCCCGTCGGGCTCGGTAACAGGCGCCCCAAAGATAAAGACGATGGAGATCATCAGGGATCTGGAAAAGGAACCGAGGGGGGTCTATACGGGCGCCATCGGTTATATATCGCCGTTTAAATCCGCCTGTTTTAATGTGGCGATAAGGACGGCCTTTATCAAGGACGGCAAAGGAGAGTTAGGCGTAGGAGGAGGGATCGTTTACGATTCCTCTGAGGCCGCCGAATACGACGAGGCGCTTCTTAAGGCGAAGTTTCTCACCGAAGCGCCTGCCCGGTTTTCTCTTATAGAGACCATCCTTTGGGAAAGAGGAAGGGGTTACTATCTTTTAGGCCTGCACATAGCGAGGTTGCGCGATTCGTGCGGTTATTTTTCCATTCCTTTAGACGTAAGGAGGCTCGGGGCCCGGTTAAAAAAATTAGAAAAAGGCATGGGCAGGGGCAGGTGGAGAGCGAGGGTTTTAGTAAGCCAGAGAGGCGAGATAGAGACGGAGAAAGAACCCTTGAAAAACATAGAAGCCCCCATAAGAGTAAAGATAAGCTCTCAAAGAATTGATCCCTACACCATCTTCCTTTATCACAAGACTACCCGGCGGGACTTGTATGATAAAGAAAGGGTGAAGGCGCGGAAAGCGGGTTTTTTTGAATCAATCTTTTTAAATACCAGAGGAGAGATGACCGAGGGGGCCATTACGAATATCTTTATATTGAAGAACGGAAAACTCTATACCCCTCCCGTTAAATGCGGTCTCCTGCCGGGGGTTTTAAGGGCGCATCTATTAAAAGAGGGAAAGGCCCGGGAAAAGGTCATTTACCGTAAAGATATTCTGGAGGCGGATAAAGTCTATATCGGCAATGCCGTAAGAGGCCTTCTGGAAGCGGATACTTCTTCGTTATAGTTGAATAAATGTTATTTTTGTGATAGTATTTAACCTGCGTTCGGCATCTCTTCCGTTTTATCTTAACCATTTTACCAAAAGGCGTATATGAGAACTTGTTTAGTATGCTTGTTTTTTCCTCTGGTCTTTTGTTCTTTTATAAATTTTAGTCATGCGGAACTTGCGCTTGAAGAGCCCGTCGTGATAGATACCGCCCAGTATATCATGTATATCCCTGCCGGCATCAGCGACGTCAAGATGTATCCTTTGCTCATACTGCTCTCGCCTACAGGCGATGCCCAGGCGATGATCGAGACATGGATAGGGGTGTCC
>JAGUXU010000016.1 GCA_020061685.1 Candidatus Omnitrophota bacterium | reverse complement strand
TAACTTTGATCTCGCTTCTTGAGCATATGAGCCATCCGGAAGAAGTCGTTAAAAAATGTTTTGATCTTATGAAGCCGGGCGGGGTATTGCTGATCAAGACCGTAAATTATGGCTGCTTAAACAGGATAGTAAGGAAAGAAGCGTGGACCGGGTTCCGCGTGCCCGATCACGTGGCTTACTTTGATCCTTCCGATCTAAGACGCCTGCTTGAGAGGATAGGCTTCTCAAGGATAAGGATCTCCGCATGGCCCCTTAGCGATAATATGTATTGCGACGCGTGGAGGTAGAATATCTCGTCTTCGAATCTGTGTGCGAAATAAAATTCTATTTATTTGTATGTAAAATATGGTATTATTTAAATATAACTGAAAAAGGCGATGAGGTTCGCCAAAAACCGTCCCGAAGACGGGACTAATGACTTCTACTTTAAAAGGGTAGAAGTTTTTTGTTATGGACTCATGAAACATACCATTTACTTTAATCTTTTGGAAGCCCTAAAAGAAGGTTGCCCTGTTTGCTTTCTTGTTAGAAAAAGTACCAAGAAATTTATGGACGACTTTTTATATGAAAGCGTAAATGACCCAGCGCTAAGAAAAGAAATAAAAGAATCTTTAGGCTTTTGCAATCGGCATGCTTGGCAGCTGCAAAAATTAGGAGACGGTTTTGGTCAGTCCATAATTTATGAGGATTTAGCAAAAACTGTTTTTAATAAACTAAACGAAATAAAAGTATCATCCAATAACCTCAAAACTTTGTTGCCAGATAGGAAATCAAAAGCTACCTGTATATTTTGTAAGTATGAAAAAGATGCGCAAGACCGCTATATCTTTGTTTTTATCGAGAATTTTAACGACCCCGAATTTAGGTATGCCTACAAGGATTCTTTTGGTTTATGCCTGCCCCATTTGGAGATGGTGATCAGAAGATGTAAAAATCAAGAAATAGTCGATGAGCTTATGTTCGTTGAATCACAAAAAATAGCCAAATTATCTGAAGAGCTGAAAGAATTTATCCGCAAGCATGATTACCGCTTCTCTAAGGAAGGGTTTGATAAAGAAAAGGCTGCTTGGATTAGGGCCGTTGAAAAATTAACAGGCAAAGAAGACCTTTCTTAGAAAATTTGGTGCCGAGGGAGGGAGTTGAACCCTCATGCCCTTACGGACATCAGTTTTTGAGACTGACTTGTATGCCAGTTCCAACACCTCGGCACAAAAAGGCGGGTCTTACTTCAGGGCTTCCTTCGTATTCTTCACGAACGGCTCGATAAGGTTCACGAATTCCATCGGGAAGATATATTTGGTGGACGGGCTCTGTCCCAATGCCTTCAGCGTCTCGAGATACTGAAGCGAGAGCGTCTTCGAGTCCACGTTTTTAGCTACAGAGAATATCTTATCCAGAGCCAGCGAGAAACCTTCGGCCTTTAAGATCGCGGCCTGCCTTTCGCCTTCGGCCTTCAGGATAGCGGATTGTTTTTCACCTTCCGCGACGGTTATCGCGGCTATCTTGGTACCCTCCGCCTCTATAATGACGGCGCGCTTGGTCCTTTCGGCGGACATCTGCTTGATCATCGCGTCAGAAACATCCTTGGGCGGCATGATCTCGCGTATTTCGACGGTGGTCACCTTCACGCCCCAGCGCTCAGTGACCTCATCGAGTTTCTGACGGAGTATTTGGTTGATCTGCTCGCGTTTTGAGAGGACCTCATCAAGTCCTAAGTCGCCGACCACGGCTCTTAAGGTGGTAGTCGCGATACCCTGCGAAGCCGCGGCGAAATTTCCGACCTGTATTATGCTTCGCGCGGGGTCAATAACCTTCCAGTAGATGAGGAAGTCTATCGATATCGGCGCGTTATCCTTCGTGATACAGGTCTGCTGCGGGATCTCAAGGAAGAGCTCTCTTAAATCAACCGAGATGGCTTGGTCGACTATCGGTATCAAAAATACTATACCGGGGCCTCTCTGTCCGATCGAGCGGCCGAGCCTGAAGACTACAAGGCGCTTATATTCCCTGATTATTCTGATCGAGTTTACAAGGATGATTATAGCGACGACTACCAAAAAGAACATTATTAACGGTGCCATTTTTTACCTCTCTTTCTTAATTTTCAATACCAATCCATCAACCGAAACCACTTTAATCTTTTCCCCGCTTTTTATAATGCCTTCCAGCGATTCAGCGTACCAATCCTCGCCGCTTACATGGACTATGCCTTTCGGCGTGAGGTCGGTCTTCGCCTCGCCGGTCGCGCTGATTAAACTTTCGACTCCGGATGACGCCTTACGCTTCTGCGATTTTATTATCATGGGCAGGATGAATGCCAGGAGTCCTGTCGTGGTTATGACCGTCGTCGCCACAAGGGCCTTCGAAAGCTGTAAGAATGTTTCTCCGCCTTTAAATAGCACAAGAGAGCCGATCGTAAGGGCGACGATCCCGCCGAAGGTCAGTATCCCGTGAGTCGGCATCTTTAAATCGAGCACAAATAAGATAAAAGCGGCTATCATAAGAATAATTCCGGCGTAATTTACGGGAAGCGAACTCATTCCGTAGATCGCCAGTATTAAACTTATGCCGCCTATGATGCCGCCGATAGATGTCCCGGGTGTCGCCAGCTCGAATATTATCCCGTAGAAACCTATGATGAGCAGTACATAGACGATATTCGGGTCTTTAAAGTTCTCTAGGAGCAGGTTTAACGACATTTCTTGTCCTTTCTTATAGGATTTTCCCGGAAATCTAAGGTATATAGTTTATAGCATTTATGGCTATATTTGTCAATCGCAATACGCCGACGGTATTTTTCTTTCTTGACAATTGTTTTTTGTGTGCTATACTTCATTTTCACAATGAACCATTTAAAATTCATTTTTTTATCCGTTTTAGCGTCATTTTTTTGGCTGATATCCGCACCCAATCCCGCCGTAAGTCAAGAGTATAAGACAATATATGCCCTGGTCGGCCCGGGAGGGGAGCTGTCCGAAGTCAGGGTGGGGGGACAGCTGTGCCTGAAAGACTTCGGGTTAGTGATAAGCAGCCCGGAATTCAAAAAATTCGGCTACCAAAGAGATCCTTCCACTACCGCCGTCAATATAACCGAAGATAAAGATGCGGGGACCACCCGCGTAAACGGCAAAATAACAGATGAAACAGGGAAGTCTTTCGATTTCGAAGAACTCATCGAGACCAAAGAAGACCATATCAGGCTCGAATATACGATCCGGCCGAACGGCACCATTCCGGTGGAGGCGATAAACCTCAGCGGCTTTTTGCCCTTGGACAATAGCCGGGGAGGGAAGTGGTATTTTTCCAATTACAGGGAATTCAAAGAGGGGAATTTCCCCGCGGATGTAAGCGATAAAAAAGAGATATTTACGGATCACAGCCTTTCCTGGACCGGCTGGGTCCTGGGCAGCGGGCACGGCGTCAAATTTTCCATACCGCGAGACCAGAGCCAATTGCGGCAGATACAGCTTCAGGACAACAGATTATTGGATGAGAACCTGCAGGAATTCGAGCTCTTGCTTTACCTTGAAGGCAAGAGGGACATGACCTCAAAAGATGTCTTAAAATTCAGCGTCATAATCGAGCCCCTCAATAATGAATACAAGGTCTTGCAGATAGAGAAGAACGGATTGGCCGCGCTGTCGGCTAAAGACGGCAGGATCTCGGCGATCGTCGGTCCGGGGGGAGAACTAAAGGAAGTCAGGACTGACGGGGATCTATGCTTACAGCATTTCGGGCTGCTGGCTTATTCGCCTCAGTGGAGGACATTTGGAAGTCAACGGATGGCTGAGGAGGTCAGCGTAAAGAAAGACGGAGAGAACAAGGTTGAAATAAGGGGTACGGTCTTCGACCGCAATAGATCCTTTAGTTTTAAGGAAAAGGTCGAGATCGTGGATGACCGGATAAAAGTAGATTATGCGCTCAAGCCGAATACCGACTTGGAATTAGAGGCTATCAGTTTAGAGGGGCTTTTGCCCGCGAAGGAAGCAGAAGAGGCCACCTGGTATATCTTTAATCAAGACGGACTTAAGAAAGGCGGATTTGATCCTTCCTCTCCCGGGTTCCTGTTTAAAGAGACCAAATATGAGTGGTCCGGCTGGATCTTAAATAGCGGCCGCGGGATCAAGTTCCTTACTCCGGATTGGACCTCAAAGATGTATCAGGTGCAGTTACAGGATAACAGGACATGGGGGAAAGAGGATGCCGCCATCGCCTTTTTCATAAATTCCAACAGGCTATGGAAGTCCGAGGACTTCGTCCGCTTTAGTATGGTCATCGAACCATTCCGGGTCACTCCCGAACTCCTGAAAACTGAAGAAGATCTGAGAGAAATAAATGTGCTGACAAAACTTAAAGAAGGCGGATTGGCAGAGGCCACGATCGGCGCCGGCGGCCAGCTGGAGACGGTCAAGATCAACGGAAAGACCTGCCTGAAGGATCTCGGCGTGGTGATAAAGGATCCCGAATGGCGGATATTCGGCAGCCAGAGCGATTGTATAAAGACCCGGACCGTCAGGGTCCAAAAGAATAACATCGTAGAAGTCAGCGGAAAGATGACCTCGGAAGGAAAATCTATCGGCTTCAAAGAAGTCATAGAGGTCTTACCCGACAAGATAAAATTGGATTATACCCTTGAGCCGGAGACCGATATCGTCGTGCAATCCATAGGATTAAGCGGATTTCTGCCGGTCGAAGACAGCCGTGGCGCTTCATGGCATGTGGCCAGCGTCTCCGGCTTGCGTAAAGGCGGATTTCCCGTCACTCATAATAAAGGAAAAGATCAGCCTGTTTTAGCATTAGACTATGAATTTGATGAGGCGGGATGGACATTAAAAGACGGATACGGGGTTAAATTCCTGATACCCGATTGGAAAATGACCATGTCCCACGTACAGCTTCAGGATGACCGGGAATGGGACCGGGAAGAATTTGAACTGGCTTTTTTACACCAGGCCGCGGGGTTTCTTACCAAAGGCGATAGCGTTAAATTCCAAGCCGTTATCGAACTTACCGCTAAATAAAGGTTATTCCGCAAAATACAGTTTTCCGAATTGGGTGGGATCGGAATGCAGCTTGCCGGACCAGGTGATATGGGTCCACACGCCGTCTTTGTCCAGATCGCAGACAGATATATTAAACCCGATGACCTTCTGCGACTTCGGATCCAGTTCGTATAACACTTTTATCGGGATAGAAGCCTCTATGATATATCCCTTGTCGGTCAAGGTAGAAGATACCTTTATCTCCTTCATTACCAGATCTGCATCCGGATTGTGCCAGACGTAACTTTCGGCCGATCTCCTGCCGCCGCTTTGCGGCGAGAGCCCTATCTGATAGTCATCATCCGCGAACATGATCGGCGTAGTGGAATCATCAGCGTTGTCAAGCCAGATCTCGATACAGTCATCCTGCCAGATGGCGCCGTCTTTTTGCCTTGTGACCACCTCGTCATCCGTTACCACGGCCGCGAAATAAATATTCTCTTCGTCATAGAGGGTATAGAAGGCCACACTGAGATCGGAGTCGTCTTTGACTTTTCCCTTTTCAACGTAGGAATCAGATTTAGTCACATAAGCCGGCTCTGCCTTGGCCCAATCCTTCAGGTCGCCGTCAATGGTTATTTTGCCTTTTGCCTTCCCGCAGTTTACAGTCTTCTCCGGAGCCGTCTCGGCCGCATTCAAATCCGCCCCGTAATTTACAAGGACTACCGTAACCAGGGATAGAAGTAGGATATTTTGCTTTTTCATCTTTTTACCCTATTTTAATTGTATATCGTCGATATCCACGGTTGTCATGCCGTAATCTTTGGCCTTGACCACTATCCTGATTACCCCCACCTTCTTTAGCCACGGGCATTTGGAAATGTCTATGGTTTGAGTGCGCCATGCGCCTTCGTCCGGCGCATACCAGGATACCGATCGCCATTTATGCGACCAATCTGACGCGTCCAATATCTCGAAGACAAACTGTTCCTTAGAGGCGCCGGTAACCCTTCTATATTTGATCATGACCCTTGAATGCATAGACCAATTTTTGGGCGATGAGAGTTGCTTTTGTAATATGGCAAAATACGGTTCGTCTTTCAGGTTCGCCTTTATCTCCAGGTATTTATTCGCCTTTTCAGACATCAGATCGTAGGAAGTTATAAGCTGCGCCGCTCCTTGATACGGATCGAAAGTCCAGGCCCTCTTGAGCGCCTTAGTATCGGAGTAAGACTGAAAATCATCGATGACCTCCGCGTTGGATGTTACTCCGGTAGAGACAACCAGGAGCATACCCAGGAATATCCAGCCCAGCAATGGTCTTTTCATTTTT
>JAGUXU010000093.1 GCA_020061685.1 Candidatus Omnitrophota bacterium | reverse complement strand
GTCGCCTTTGCCGTAGACTGTAGCGGGTATCACGGAAATAAAATCGGTCTTATATTGACGGTTATAATATTGGCATAATTTAATGCCCGCGATCTTGGCTACCGCAAAGGCCTCGCTGGTCGGCTCAAGCGGCCCTGTAAGAAGACTGTCTTCTCTCATGGGTTGTGGACAATTTTTAGGATATGCGCATGAGCTGGCGACAAAAAGAAGTTTTTTTACGCCCGCGCGCCATGCGCAATATATGACATTATTCTGGGCCTCGAGGTTCTTATAAATAAAATCTGCCGGATAGGCTGAATTAGCCAGTATGCCGCCGGATTTCACATCCATGAAAAAGACATATTCCGGACGGTTTCTCTTGAAAAATAAACGCATCCTTCCCTGGTCCGTCAGGTCGCTTTCTGACCTTAGGGTGAGGAGTTTCTTAAAGCCGGCCTTTATAAGGCGCAGCGAGAGCGCCCTGCCCGTCAGGCTGTTATGGCCGATTATCAATATCCTGGAGTCTTTTTTCATGTCTCTATTAAATTATTTGGTCCTTCCCTTCAGAAATCTCCCCATGCGATCAAGAAAATAGTCGAGATGTCTCTTTCCCAGATCCTGATGGATACCGATATGAAAACCGTTATTGCCGATATATTCCGCGTTCGGAAAATCGCCCAATCTATGACCTAAGAATTTGAAGCCGGGGCATTGCGTAGGCATGGAAGAAAACAATGTCCTGGTGTCAATGCCGCTTTTTTCCAGATAATCCGTTATCTCCTCCCTGCTAAACGGGGCCCCTTCCTGAACGATCACGGGAAAGGCATGCGGACCTATTCTCTCCTCGGCGCCCTCTTCTATAGTCACCATATAAGGGCCGAATTCCTTGAACTTTCTCATCAGGTATCCAAGGTTCTGCCGTCTCTTGCCGAGTATTTCCTGATACTTGTCAAGGTTCCCCAGCCCGATCGCCGCCTCCAGTTCGTTCATCTTGCTTGAGTAGCCGACGCGCTCAAATACAAACCGTATGTCGTTCTTCTCCCCGTATTGAAACCTCTTTTTACAATAGCCGGAATTGATATTCAATACGCAACTACCGCATTTGCAGGCCCTTCCGTGAGACCTTAAGGATCTTAATATCTCGGCAAATTCTTTTTTATTCGTCACAATGATACCGCCTTCAACAGTGGTTATTATATGGGCGACATATAAACTAAAAGCCGCCATATCCCCCAGCGTTCCGACGTTCCTGCCTTTATATTCCGCGCCATATGCCTCGGCGGCATCTTCTATCACAAAAATACCGTGTCTCTTCGCTATCTTGTTTATCGCGTCCATGTCGGCTGGTTTACCCACGAGATGAACGGGCATTATGGCCTTCGTTCTCTTCGTGATCGCAGCCTCGATCTTTGACGGGTCTATATTCAGGGTTTCCTTTTCTACATCGACAAAAACCGGCTTAAAACCGGCCTGCAATACGGCGTTTCCCGTAGCGACGAAAGAGAGCGCCGGCACTATTACTTCATCGTCTCGCTTTGCTCCGAAATCATATAATACCGCTAAGGCCAGGGCATCCGCATCGGTCCCGGAGCTTAAGGCCACGGCCTCTTTCGTCCCGATCAATTCTGCGAATCTCTTCTCAAATTCCCGGACATACTTTCCGCAGGAGACCCTGCCCGAATCAAGGATCTCTTTGATCAACCTCTTGGATTTAGGGGTTATCGAAACGGTACCGAACGGGATCCTGGTCTTTTTGCCTTCCCTTTTCGATCTAATCACCTAACAATCTCCTTCTTAATCTATGCCCTATCATGGCCTTTATGCCTTCTAACGTCTCCTTGCCGAATTTATCATACATCATCTTCTGATAACGTTCGCTTTTATAAAATTCGTCAAAGGCGCTATCTCTGAAGCGTAAAATTTCTTCCAGCCGCAGGTATTTAGTCGGCAACGGCTTTGTCTCGTAGCCAAACTGAGAGTAGCCGAGCCAGGACTCGGGAAGGTCTCTGGTGTCCACTTCATCGTATAGCCGGGAACCCGGATACGCCATACAGACATAAAAATTCGTGTACTCGCAATTCAGTTCTTTTGCCAAATCCAGGGTATCGCGCATAGTCTCCCGGCTGTCATCGGGCAGTCCGAAGATAAAATTCCCGACTATATTTATATCCGCGCGCCTGATCATATCCACGATATCTCTTATCGCTTTGTCTTCGAATCTCCCTTTCGTGACGCCGGTACGGATCTCTTTATTGCCCGATTCAAAACCTAACGCAAGCCAGTTGATCCCGGCTTGTTTCATTTTTTTGAGCATCTTTTCGTCCAGCGTATCTACTCTTGCATATGCCCAAATATTCAGGTCATGCCCATGTTCTACGATCAGATCGCAGAGTTTAATGACATGGTCTTTATCCAAAGCGAACATCTCATCTATTATTTTTATATTCTTGATCCCGTAATTTTTCACAAGATGATCTATCTCTTCTATGACAAGCCCGGGATCCCTGTATCTTATCTTATGCTTTCCGAATATGGCGTTAATGCAGCAAAATGAACAATTATAAGGGCACCCGAGGCTGGTATAAATTATCCCGTAGGGCTGGCGCTGATTTTTATTAGACCAGCTGTGCCAGTTATGCGCCCTATATTTGTCCATCGGTAACAAATCCCACGCAGGCATAGGCAAGGTATCGGGATCGACTAATTCGGCCGCGGGATTAGACTTGACCTGTCCTTCCTCTCTGTACCATAATCCCCTTATATCGCCGCGGGCAACACCGGAAAGCAGGCCTGATAAAGTATAAAAACCTTCTCCCTGGCAAACCATGGAGACGGGTTCTTCTTCGAGCGTCCTCTGCGGCAAAGCAGAAGGATGAAGCCCCATCAAGATCGTCCCGGCAGCCGGATCAAGGCCCTTTATTTTTTCCAGGATTGCCCTGGCGCCGATCATATTCATCGTCGAAGCGGAAGGATTTGTCCCGGATACGACTACGGCTATGAACCTTGGCTGCTCTCCGGAGATCGCAGGAAGCAGGCCTTCCGGCTCGACCTCCGCATCCACGACCTCCACTTTAAAACCTTTTTCTCTTACGAATGCGGCAAGTAAAGCTACCCAGAGCGGTGGCTCCAAACCGCTAAGCGTCTTGCTTAATTCGCCGTATAGGTCCTTCTGGCTGCCCGGTTTAATAAT
>JAGUXU010000182.1 GCA_020061685.1 Candidatus Omnitrophota bacterium | reverse complement strand
GAGAGTATAGCCAAGATGGCAAGGATCCACAATGTTATAATCAGTATGGTGCCCTTATCTCTTCTTGAGTTCATTCCGTTTGTTCCGAGACGTCTTTTATGACGCCGGTCGGGACAAAGACTGTGTCGTCGAACTCGACCGTCTGCCCGTTATCGGTATCATAGGACAGGGCCGCCTTTACCCCCATCGGGATGCCGTGGTCCTTGTCTTTCCAGCCGTCCTGCCATACGACATCATCGCCGTCAAGGTAAGCGTATTTTACCTTGAGGTCGGATACGCCTGACGCCAGCAGGGACTTTACCCCCTCCGCTCCGGCGAGGGCCTCCTTGTATGGCTGCGAGATATAGTAGAGCGCCCTGGCTTCTTTATCAAAAAGATACGTTACCTTGGAGACCCCTTCTTTCGTCGGCCGCCAAAACGAGATCTTGGCCGAAGACCCCTCAAAGGAATCTATCTCCGCGCCGGCGGGGTCTTTAAGGGTTAATTTGACCGCGCACCTTAACTCGCGTCCCATCGTATCGAGCGAGTGCCTTGCCTCCTGCCTTATCTTATAACTGCCCTCTGTCTTGCCCCACGCGCGGATGCCGACGTTAAAAGAGGAATAGATGGCTACTGCGACGATCGAGAATATCGTAACGGCTATCAGTAACTCCAGAAAGGTAAACCCTCTTCTCGGATTCGGCATCTTCCCTCTATTTATATTTCACGAAAGTCGCGATCTCCATTTTTTCATCGCGATTGCCGCTCTTCCATGTGACGGCCGCCCTCGCTTCGCTCAGCGGGTCCTCTTCGCCAAGGCGTTTTACCCTGATCTCCATGACATAGTCGCTGTCCGGGACATCTTCCTTCGTTTCGGATTCCCCAAGTCCTCCCCCGCGCCGCGCCTGCTCCTCCAGTCCCCACATCCTATCCTTCAATAAAGAAGCGGCCGTAAAATATTCCTGCGAGACCTTGGAGGCCCGGAAGGACGACGCGAAAGACCGCAGTATCACGGTAAGGCCTATGGCGATGACCGCGATGGTCGCCACGGCCTCGAGCAGCAAATAACCTTTATTCCTGTTTGGTTTCCTCAGATCTGACATATCCTGTGGCCGGTTCCGTTAAAATAGTGTAAGACTTCCCGGATGGGACCGAGACCATGACCGTCGCCTTGTCGGCTGTCCCGTCCGGATAAAACTTAATATCCACTTTGCCGTCCTGTAATTCCACCTTGACGTAATCCGGGATCAACTTGCCTTTTTCCACGCCCCATTTCCCTTCTTCGGCACCGGTATCGCTCTCTATCTTCAGGGTCTTCTTTTCAAGATCGAAGACCAGCCTGTATACCTTCCCGTCCGTTATCGCCTTCGCCTGAGCGTATCTCGCGAACGAGACGGTATCGCTTATGAAGTTCTGTAACCGTAAAAGATCGAATGTCTTTCCGAACCGCGGGACCGCCAGGGCCGAGACGATGATGAGTATCGCCGCGACGAAGACCAGTTCCAGCAGGGTAAATCCCCGGCTTCTATTCCGTCGAGCCCGCTGTCTCTTTATTAGTGATGTCATCTGCGCCGCCGGCCACGCCGTCTTTCCCGTATGAGGTCAACTCGTAATCCTTTTTATCCGCTGTCGGTTTATATATATACTCGCGCTTCCACGGGTCTACCGGCTTCTTCTTCAGATACGGCCCGTTCCAATTATTCGCGTAAGACGGCTTGGTTATGAGGTCGTCTATCTTCTCCGGATACTGGCCGTTATCCAGTTCGAACATATCCAGCGCGGTCGCTATGCTCGCGTTTATATCTGCGCTCGCCACCGCCTTCCTCGCCTCTTCGGACCTGCCGCCGAGCCGCGGAAGGATCATCGAGGCCAATATCCCGATGATGACCACCACGAGCATTATCTCCACGAAAGTGAACCCCGACCTTCTATCCTTAACCCTCATATGATCCTCCTTGTTAAATGCGGACATTATCGTACCATCAAATTGATCTGGAATATCGGAAGTAACATCGCGACCACTATAAACGCCACGACAGCGCCCAGCCCCAGTATCATCAGGGGCTCGATAAGCGAAGTTATCACCTTCACGGATCTGTCGGCGTCGCGCTCATAAGAATCCCCCACCTTCTGCAGCGCGGCCTCAAGGGCGCCGGTCTCCTCTCCCACCGATATCATATTCAGGACAAAGATGGGAAAATATCTGCTGGATTTGATCGCGGTCGAGAACGGAGCGCCATCCCGTATCTCCGCGCCGATCCTCTCTAATTCTCTCTTTATGACCTCGTTTGTGACCGCGTCGGCGACGACCTCTATGGCCTGCAATATCGGCACGCCGTTATCCAGAAGGGTGGAGAGAGATTTGGTAAGGCGGCCTATCTCCACTTTCTTCATGAACTCGCCGACGACGGGGATGTTCAGGATCAGCCTGTCCAACCATAACTTCCCTTCCTTGGTCTTATTGATCCTGAGCGCTAAAAATATCACAAGCGCGGCGAACGCCAGTACCAGCCACCAGAATTCCGCGAAGAAGTTGCTTATCTTTATCAGTATCCTCGTCGGCAGCGGTAATATCTGGTCGAACTCCGTGAATATCGCGGTAAGTCTCGGTACGACGAACGAGAGGAGCACGAAGACCGTAAAGGCGCCGACGACCGAGACTAAAAGAGGATAGGCCATGGCCGACTGGACCTTCGCCTTTATCTCCTCTTCCTTCTCATAGAACATGGACAGCCGCTTCAGGACATCCTCCAGGACGCCGCCTATCTCTCCCGCATGGACCATGCTGGTAAACAGGCGCGAAAAGACCTTCGGATACTTTGATAGCGCCTCCGATAAGGGGGCGCCGTCCCTCACCTGCGCCATCACGTCCTGCACGACCGATCTTAAATACCTGTTCTCGGTCTGCTCATACAAAACATTTAAGGCGTTCAATAACGTCAGTCCCGACCCCAGAAGGTCGGAGAGCTGGTGCGTAAAAATGGCCATATCCCGCACGCGGACGCGCCCCGTAAAAAAAGAAGGGCCGAATCCCTTCTGCGCGAACTCCGCGTTCTCCCTCTCTACCCTGATCGGATAATAACCCATCTGCGAGAGTTTCGATATTGCGGTATATTCGGTCTCCGCGTCTATGTGGCCTTCGATAACTTCCGCCGGCCCTTTCTTCACTTTATAGAAAAATTTTGGCATCCCTTACCTGTGGCGATCACTCAAAAGCTATTTCCTCCTGCGGGGTGACCCGTATGACTTCGCTTACCGTGGTCAATCCCTTCAGGACTTTATCCACGCCGTCCTGCCTTAATATCCTCATTCCCGATTTGACCGCTTTCTTCTTTACCTGGTCCGCCGAGGCGCGGCTTAAGACCAGCTCCCTTACCTGGTCGTTCATGACGAGAAATTCGTAGATACCTGTCCTGCCGCGATAGCCGGTAAATTTACAGGTCTCACATCCTTTGCCTTCGTAGATAACGGCGTCCTGCGGGACGTTATTGATGCCGAGGTCCAAGAGGGCCTCTTTTTTCCCTTTGATGGGATACTTGCAGTCAGGGCATATAGTGCGGACGAGACGCTGGGCGATCAGGCACTCGACAGATGAAGCGACAAGGTACGGCTCTATCCCCATATCCAGTAAACGAGTGACCGCGCCCGCCGCGTCATTCGTGTGTATCGTCGAGAAGACGAGATGCCCCGTCAAGGCGACCCTTATCGTTATCTCCGCGGTCTCAAGGTCTCTTACCTCTCCCACCATCATTACATCGGGGTCGTGCCTTAGCATCGAACGCAGCCCGTTGGCGAAGGTAAGGCCGATCTTCGGGTGGACCTGTGTCTGCGTTATTCCTTTCAGGCGGTATTCTATGGGGTCCTCGATGGTCAGGATCTTCACTTCTTTATTGTTTATCTTTGAGAGGCACGCGTAGAGAGTGGTCGTCTTTCCCGAACCCGTGGGGCCGGTGACAAAGATGATCCCGTGCGGCTTCTTGATCATCTCCTCCAGGATCTTCAAATCCGGCTTCGAGAGGCCCAGGTCCTCGAGGCTGTAGAGCATCCTGTTGGTGAGCAGCCTTATTACCACGCTCTCTCCGTAGGGAGTAGGCAGGATCGAGACCCTCAGGTCGAGGTCATCGTCTCCGACCTTCACCTTTATCCTTCCGTCCTGAGGCAGGCGGCGCTCCGCGATATTGAGGTTGGCCATTATCTTTATCCTCGATACGATGGCGGCCTGAAAGTACTTTATGGACGGAGGGATAGTGGCGTCATAAAGGATGCCGTCTATCCTGTATCTTACTTTCATCTCGTCCTCATACGGCTCGACATGTATGTCCGTCGCCCTGTCGTAGTATGCCTGCTGGATGATCTGGTTGACGAATTTTATTATCGAGGCGTCCTCGACGAGCTCCTCGACGTCCTGTGTAGCGGCGGTCGGGAGTCTCAGTTCTTCCGGATGGGCTGTCTCGGCCATTATGCGTTCGATGGTATCGGCGCCTATGCCGTAATATTTCTTTATCGCCTCAAGTATATCCTTCTCTCCGCCCAAGACGGGATGGATCTCGAAGTTTAAGAGCAATTTTATGTCGTCCAGGGTATGGACATCCAGGGGGTCGGTGACTACGACGGTCAACCTGTCTTTTTTTAATTCAAGGGGCATCAATTTGTAGTAACTGGCGAATTTGGCTGGGACCTTTTCTATGACCGCCTTATCGATAGTCCTGTCCTTGACCCGGACGTAGGATATGCCGAGTTTCCTGGATAGGACCGCGAAGATCTTATCCTCGGACGCGAACCCCAGGTCCGCGAGGGTCTGGCAGATAAATTTATCCGTCTTCTTCTGTTCCTTTAACCCCGCGTCCAATTGCTCGGGCGTTATCAGCCCTTCATCTATCAGCATCTCGCCTATAAATATGCTGTCTTTAATCCCCATCGCGCCACCTCAATTCATAGTTTAAGACCGAAAGGACAGAAATGGCCGCGGTATCCGAGCGAAGGACTTCCCTGCCCAGGGAGACCGGGACGACCCCTTTTGCTCTCGCGGACCTTACTTCGTCTTCCGTAAAGTCCCCTTCAGGGCCGATAAAGGCGATCGCTGACTTGGCCCCGCTGTCCTTCAAGACCGTCCTTATGCCCTCTGTCCCCTCGCACAAACAAGGGATGACCGCCAATTCGTGTCCCCTTACGAATGAAAGCGAATCTTCGAAGCTCATGATCTCGTTGATCTCGGGGACCGTTACCCTGCCGCACTGTTTAGATGCCGTGACCGCTATCTTTCTCCATCGCCCGGCCTTTAAGCCGGCTCTTGAATCATCGGCCCGGACCACCGTCCGCGCCGTTATAACCGGTATTATGCGCTCGACTCCCAATTCAGTGGCTTTCTCGACGATCGTGTCCATCTTGTTAAGTTTCGGGATCGCCTGGACCAGCGCCAACCTGCGGTCATCGGGCTTCTTCTGGGAAGTCTTGTTGATCTTGATTACGACCTCCTCTTTCAGTATCTTATCTATTACGCCGGAATATTCTTTGCCTGTGCCGTCAAAGACCGCGATCTCATCGCCCGCCTTAAGGCGTATGACGTCTTTGGCGTGATGCGCTTCGCGCCCGCGCAGGATTATGTTCCCTCCGGAGACCGACCCGGGCGGCGCGTAGAAACGGCTCATTCGACCCCTTCCTCAAAGACCTGGGCGGTAAAAGTATATAATACCGTCTTCCTCTCTTTCCAGGCGTTAGGAGGCAGGCCCGCTTTATGAGACAGGTTCGCTAAAAATTCGTCTCTTGTCCAGCCCGTCTCCGTTGCCACCTGCGGCAGATAGACCGCGCTGCTAAAACCCTGCTTAAGTATTACGCCG
>JAGUXU010000104.1 GCA_020061685.1 Candidatus Omnitrophota bacterium | reverse complement strand
ATGGACCTTATCGTCTTTAGGTTGATCGAGACATCATCTCCCTTAAATCCGTCTCCGCGCGTGGCTCCGCGGACAAAGAGGCCTTTTTCATAGGTAAGGGAGACAGAGACACCGTCTATCTTCAACTCTACGACATATTCATATCCCTCACCTGCCAGGTTCTTCTTTACGCGCTCATCGAAGGCGCGCAGCTCATCGTGGTTGTAGGTGTTATCCATGCTGAGCATCTGGACTTTATGTTCGACCACGGCAAAGCCGCCGACAGGGGCGCCGCCGACGCGTTGGGTAGGCGAATCGGGCGTTATAAATCCGGGATTTTCTTTCTCGAGGCTCTGAAGTTTTTTTATAAGGAGGTCGTATTCCCGGTCCGAGATCTTCGGTTTATTGTCGATGTAATAAAGCCGGTCGTGATAGCGGATCTCTTCGCGAAGTTTCTCTATCCGGTCTTTGATCTTGGATTTTTCCATATCAACTTCCTTCCAAGAGGCGATAGGCCAATATTTCCGGCAGTCCCGCGTCCAAAATCTTGTTCATGGCTTTCCGGATATCGTATTTTACTCTCTTTATCTCGACCGTACCTGTATCCGTGTCATAAATACAATACGCGGCCCGGGGGTCGTTGTCCCTCGGCTGCCCCACGCTTCCGACGTTTACAAGCCGCCTGCCGCCCTTCGTAAATCTGGCCGGAGAGTGGGTATGCCCTATAAAACAGATCTTTGTCCGGCATAGATCGAGCGTGCGTGCGGCGTCGGCTTCTGCGAAGATGTAATCAAATTCCTCGGGCCTTTCGAGAGACCCGTGGACTAACGTTATTTCTTCATCCTCATATTTAAGCGGCAGGGCCTTAAGATAATCTTTTTCGGGATCGTCAAGTTGTGTCTTTGTCCAATCAACGGCAGCGCGCGCGTATACGTTAAAGTAGGAGTAATCTATCAGGTCTGCCGCCGCCCAGTCATGATTGCCGCATACGGTCACGCAATCCAATTCACGGATCATCTTTATACATGCCTTCGGATCGGCGGCATATCCTACGATATCCCCTACGCAAAAATATCTGCCGACTTCCTCTTTCCTAAGCGCCTCCAGGACTGTCTCGAGCGCTTCTAAATTGCTGTGGATATCCGAAAAGACCGCGTACCTCATATAGGCCGCCCTATCGGGGAAACTTTATCCCAAAATCCTTGAATTCGCCGGTCGGCTCCTCCCAGGAGACATCGGCATCCCTGACATAGCCTGACATCTCTTCCGAGACCCTGATCAAAAAATCCTTCAGGTTCGTCTCTTCGCCTTCGGCCATGAGTTCCACTTTTCCGTCACGCAGGTTACTGACCCAACCTGTTATACCGAGGTTCCGGGCCAGTGCTTCGGCAGTGTACCGGAAACCTACTCCCTGTACTCTGCCCGAATAAAATGCGTGAACCCGTTTCTGTGTCATTTTTATAATGGTCGGGGCGGACAGACTTGAACTGTCGACCTCTTGGTCCCGAACCAAGCGCTCTACCAAACTGAGCCACGCCCCGATCTCAATCCCCAAAGCCCCCGCTTCTGTTTTCTCGCTTCTTCCTGTAAAGCCAGGAACGCCTTCGAATACTTTACGTTAGGCGGAAAAGTAGCTATGACCGCGTATCCGTTCTTGACCAACTCGGCATTAACGAAGACGCTATCCACATAGACATAAGCAAGCGTCCTTCCGTATTTATCCGTCTTGCCGACGTCATATTCAAGCCCGACCTTCTTTCCCTTGACTAATCTCTCGTTCTCCTTTTTCGCTTCACCGTAATACGGGTAACCCCTCTCCGGCGTATCCATACCGATGTACCTTACGTGCCGGCCATCCTCCAATATGACGGTGTCGCCGTCGATCACTCTCGTGACCCGGAATTCTTCGGTTATTTCGGCGAAACCGCTTGGAAGAATTGACGATGCGCAAATAAAGAGAACGAGAAACAGGGATTTCCTACTTAACATAACTCTAGATTTTAACATGGGGCAGGCTCATAGTCAATTTAATCTTATCATTTGCTCCGGCTTGGATCTGCTCGGGGACGTTCGTCCCGCCCAGCGTGCGGGACTCTCTCCGCGCTGGCCCTCGCTCTCCCTCGCTACGCTCGGGAGCCGTGCCCGCTCGGACCAGCAAGGCCCCTGCGTAAACCCAAGCCTGCGCAAAATATAGGGTTATAAATCGAAATTTATGATAAGTTATATAAAGCCTTTGTCCCGCAGGAATTCTTCGGTGATGCTGGAGGGTTTGTCACGGTGCATAAATTCACGGACGAATTTGCCGAGCATATCTATCTCAAGGTTCACTTTGTCGCCTGTCTTCTTAAATCCGAGGGTTGTAACCTGCGCCGTATGAGGGATTATATATACCGAGAACGAAGACGGTGTTATGCCTGCAACGGTCAGGCTTATCCCGTCGACCGCTATCGAACCCTTTGAGACTATACCGTCTAAAAGGTCTCCCGCGGCCTTAAACTCCATCAATATAGCGCCCTTCTCCTCTTTCCTGCCGAGCATCATGCCGATACCGTCGACGTGGCCGGTCATAAAATGCCCGCTTATCTTGGCGCCGGCCTTGAGGGCGCCTTCAAGGTTCACTTTATCGCCTCTCTTTAAATCCCCGAGGGCGGTCCTCTTCAAGGTCTCCTCTATGACCTCGACCGAGAAGCCGTCTTTTTTTACCCCTACGACCGTAAGGCAGGCGCCGTCGACCGAGACAGAATCGCCTTCTTTTAAGTCCGCCGTTATCTTCTTGGCCCTGATAGCAAAAAAACGGGGGTCTCTTGATCTTTCTATATTATCGACTACGCCTAATTCCTCGATTATCCCCGTAAACATGTTAATTCCTTACGTATCCTTCTATCATAAAATCGCCGCCTAATTTACGCACGGTCGCGTTCCTTATATATACCGCCTTGCTGACTTTCCCGGCACCGAGGCCTTCAACCGAGGTGACCGCCTGCCGGCCGCCGATTATCTTCGGAGATATAAAGAAACAGACCTTATCCACCGCTTTGGCCTCTAAAGCGGAAGCTATGACCTCGCCGCCGCCTTCTATGAGGACGTGAGTCACGCCTCTTCTTGCCAGGTCCTTAAGTAACGCCTTTATATCGACCCTGCCGTCCTTTCGCGCCTTCGCTATTATGACCTCGCCGCCTTTGCTCTTCAGGACCCTCGCCGAGGACGGTATCTTTGAGTCGCCGCATAAGATCACCCTCAATGGCTGTTTATTAAAACCTGCCATTAACGGCTTCCTTTTTGATTCTATCAAAGATGCCGTTAACGGCTGTTTTACGCCTCTGCCTTTTATCCTTGCGGTCAGTAACGGGTCGTCTTTTAATACCGTACGCGCGCCGACGATTATGGCGCCAACCTTGGCGCGAAGGCGATGGACAAACCTTCTGGACTCTTCGCCGCTTATCCACTTGGAATCTCCGGTCCATGTCGCTATCTTTCCGTCCAGACTTTGGGCGACTTTGACCGTGACAAATGGCATTTTTTTAGTGATGTATTTTATAAATGCCTCGTTTAACCGCCTGGCCTTGTCTTCCAAGATCCCGACATCGGTCCTGATGCCGTATCTCTTTAACGCGGCTATCCCTTTTCCGTTATTTAAGGGGTTGGGGTCTTTCATGGCGGCGACCACCCTCTTTATGCCCGCCGAGGCTATGGAATCCACGCAGGGGGGAGTCCTGCCGTAATGGCAGCAGGGCTCCAGTGAAATATATAATGTGGCGCCCTTCGCCTTTCTGCCTGCCTGCCTTAACGCGAGGACCTCGGCATGCGGTCCGCCCGCGCGCTTGTGATAACCCTTGCCGATTATCCTGCCGCCTTTGACGACGACCGCGCCCACGCAGGGATTCGGGCTCGTAAGGCCCTCCGCTCTTTTCGCCAATCCGAGCGTCGCGGCTATATATTTCTCGTCTTGCGCGCGCATATCTTAAGCTCCTCGACCAGAGTATAAGGGACTTTTACCTTGCCCATCAGGACCTCACCTTTATTAAGCCCGTGGCAATCCGAACCGCCGGTGACCAAAAGCCCGAGTTCTTCAGCGAGAGCCACGTAACGCTTCGAGACCGATTGCGATTGTTCCGAGTGATACGCCTCGATTCCGTCCAGCCCATATTTTACAAATCTGCGTATAAGCGCGTCCCCGCCCATAAGGTGCGGGTGCGCGAAAACGACCGCCGCGCCTACTCTCTTAAGCTCGGCTATCACATCCTTTGCGGTCATCTCAAAATGACCTACATAACACGGCCCTTTATCGCCTATATACCGCTTGAAGGCCTCCTGTACCGAGGAGACATATCCTTCGTCTTCCAGGATGGTCGCGACATGCAGCCGCCCGACCGAACCCGGGCCGCTTAATTTAAATACCTTCTCAGGATCGATCCTGACATTATATTTCTTGAGCTTCTCGGCCATCTTATAGATCCTATCTACCCTTGACTTGCAGATAAGTTCCAGTCTCTTGAGGAACCTTTTGTCTTTAAGGTCCGGATAAAAACCGAGGATGTGGACCTCGGCGCCTTTCTCCTGCGCGGTCATCTCCACGCCGGGGATTATCTCCAATCCCAATTTCCCGGCTATCTTTCTGGCGGGCTCTATGCCGTCAACGCAATCGTGGTCGGTAATGGCGATACAGGAAAGCCCTACCTTCTTGGCGTATTCGACGACCTCTTTCGGCGAGAAAGTACCGTCCGAGAGATGTGTATGGACATGAAGGTCAGCCAGTTTTTCCACGCCCTGCCTCTTCTTTGTTTATCCTGTCAAGGATGCCGTTGACGAACTTTCCGGATTCCATATCGCCGAACTTCTTCGCGAGGTCTACCGCTTCGTTTATCGAGACCTTGGGCGGGATATCTTCGCAAAATAGCAGCTCGTAAGTGGCGAGCCGCAGGACATTGCGGTCGATCACGGCCATGCGGTTCAATTTCCAGTTGCTGGCGTATTTCGAGATGACCTCGTCTATCTTCTTGGTATTCGCGACAGTGCCCTTGACAATCATCTCGGTGAAATCCTTCACCTCGGATTCCGTCTCTTCCGCCTCCCAGAACTCGGCGATCAGCTTCTCTGGGGGGTCCTTCCTGATGTCGATCTGATAGAGGATCTGAAGGGCGCATTCGCGCGCCTTTGTCCGTTTTCTCATCTTAAATATTCTCTAACAGGTTAGCCATCTCAATCGCGGATAAAGCGGCGTCGCGGCCCTTGTTCCCGTCCTTGGTGCCGGCACGCTCTATCGCCTGCTCGAGATTCTCGGCGGTTATCACCCCGAATATAACGGGCATCCCCGTATCGAGAGATACCTTCGCGACACCCTTTGCCGCTTCGCTCGCCACATATTCAAAGTGAGGCGTTGCGCCCTTTATGACCGCACCGAGGCATATCACGGCATCAAATTTCTTCGATCTCGCGAGCCTGCTGGCCACAAGAGGGATCTCGAATGAACCGGGTACCCATACCGTCTCGATCTCGTTGTCTTTAGCGCCGTGCCTTAACAGAGTGTCTACCGCCCCTTCCACGAGGCGCTTCGAGATAAAATCGTTAAACCTCGAGACGACTATCCCGAACTTCTTGCCCTTGGCTATTAACTGCCCTTCGACTGTCTTTACCATCTTCCTCCTCCTTCTCTTAAAAATTCCCGCCGAGGACGTGCCCCAGCTTCTCCTTCTTCGCCCTGAGGTACTTCTCGTTCATCGGATTAGGCGCGATCTCTATGGGCACCCGCTCGACGACCTTTAAGCCGTAACCCTCAAGGCCGACTATCTTCTTGGGATTGTTCGTCATAAGGCGTATCCTCTTCAGGCCCAGGTCAGCCAGTATCTGCGCCCCTATGCCGTAATCCCTAAGGTCCGGCCCGAAGCCCAGCGCTTCGTTCGCCTCGACCGTATCCATCCCTTTGTCCTGAAGCGCGTACGCTTTTATCTTATTCTCCAGGCCGATGCCGCGGCCTTCCTGGCGCATATACAGCAGGATGCCCCCGCCCTCTTTTTTGATCATGGCCAGGGCCCGATGTAACTGGCTTCCGCAATCGCAGCGCAACGAAGAAAAAACGTCGCCTGTCAGGCATTCCGAATGGACCCTCACGAGCACCGGTTTATCGGATACTTCTCCCATGACCAACGCCACATTGACCTTTCTGTCTAACCTTGATTCATACAGGATCAGCCTGAATTCGCCGTAGTCAGTCGGAAGGACTGTCTCCTCTATGCGGTTGACGAGTTTCTCCGACTCCATCCGGTATTTGATGAGGTCCGCGATAGTGCAGATCTTCAACTTATGCTGCTTGGCGAACTCTATCAACTGCGGCGTGCGCGCCATCGTCCCGTCATCATTCATTATCTCGCAGATGACGCCGACGGGAGGAAGTTTCGCGAGCCGCGCCAGATCGACCGCCGCCTCGGTATGGCCGGCCCTCACTAAAACGCCTCCTTCTTTAGCCCTCAGAGGGAATACGTGGCCGGGACGCGTCAGGTCGTCGGGCTTCGTCTTGGGGTCCACCAGCGCCTTTATCGTCTTGGACCTGTCGTGCGCCGAGATGCCGGTGGTAGTGCCTTCCTTCAGATCTATCGTCATCGCCCATCCGGTGCCGAAGTGCCCGCCCCCCTGTTCCGAGAGGACATGGATACCCAGTTCCCTCAGCCTTGCCTCTTCCATCGGCGCGCATATCAGTCCGCGGGCGTGCTTGGCCATAAAATTTATCGCCTCGGGTATCGCGAACTCCGCCGCCATGACGAGGTCGCCTTCGTTCTCGCGGTCCTCGTCATCCACGACTATTATAATCCTGCCTTTGCGGATATCTCCTACGGCTTCTTTTATGGTGTTGAACATATACCTCTCCTTAAAACAAAAAACCCGAAGATCTCTCTTCGGGATAAAAATTACATCCGCCGTAGCCTATCTACCATGAGTTTCTCCTACGGCGTAGGCGGACTCTTCTCCCATCTAGACTATACTATTGGCTCCGGAACTTCTCCGGATCTGTCCCCGTCGTTTTGTTTCGCTTTTGCGAAGCAAAACGAAACAGCGGGGACTCGCGGGCTTTACCGCCAGTGGGGAATTCCACCCCTCCCGAAGAGTGAGATAATTCTATACCACCAGACGGGCTTTGTCAAGGCATTTAACGGTCAAACTTATTGTAAGCGTCCTTGTCGCTCCCTGCAGTAGGGTGGTATTTTCCAGAATGGCACAAGCTATACCAAGCTATACTTCGCTTATACAACTACTTTTCCCTTCCAGATTTTTCTTGTAGCTCTTTAAGAGTTTCGGAATCAATCCTATCTCCTAACTCCTCCAATTTATGTACATCTTCCCAGGCCTTATCATAATCACTCTTACGAAGGTAGCTTTCTGCTCGGTTGTTGTAGGCATCGGTATAGTTAGGATTGATTTCTATTGCTTTGGTATAGTCTAAGATAGCTTGGTCATAATTGTTTTTCCTATAATAGGTATGACCTTACCCCTTATCCTTCCTATTATTTAATTACACACGGCAACGAAACATTATCGATCTCTACAGATAATAATTCTTCGGGATGTTTTTCAACCCAAAAACAATTGATATAAGCTATATTTTTGAACTACCATCTCTAAGATCTGGTTTTAATTTTATGATGTCTTCTTTAAAAACGCCTACTTCAAAAATTAACTTTTTTGCAATAACCCTCTCACCTGAACTTAGCTCCTTTGATTCAATGTTTTGTTTTTGCCGTCTTCATCATAGGTATAGGATTCGACCTCTTGGCCATTAGCGTCTATTAGATTAGTTATACTTCCCAAGCCGTCTTTTGAGTAATGGTGTTAAGGGGTAATTTGTTTTGGTTGCAGAACTGTCGCTGAACCTTATAAAAAATATCCCAAATAATTAAAAATAAGATGGGCCGTAATTGGGGCGAAGACAGATCTTGTTTTCTCATACAATATCCCAAAGCTCAAGGCTGTTACAAACTCGATAGGTATACTAACTAGCCAAGTATAAAAAAAATCAAACCTAAAATAATGTGCTAAAGTAAATATCAATGAGGTAACTAAAATACCGCGAAATACTCCAAATTTATTTCTAAATACGGGGTAACAAAAACCTCTATAGAAACTTTCTTCGCAACTAACTGTTATTAGTGTCAGAAAAAAAGTCACAAAAATGATATGATATATTTTTTCTTCTTCGAAATGTGGTTGAAATATACTAATTCCACTAATTAAACTGTATCCTAATCGAAGTAAAACAAAAATGCTAGTTCCTATAACTATTCCTAATAATAAATTTTTTATAAGTTCTACTCTAATAAAACCGAGAGATTTAATACTTAATTTATATTTTCTCCTAATAAAATACCATAACAAAATAATTACATAGCAATTAAAAAAAAGCAGCGTTAGGCTGCTAAATAATGTACGAAACAAAAAAGGATATTTAGCTATCCAATCGACATCTTCGTTAATCATTAAAGATTGTCCAATTGAATTTAATAATCTCAATAAAAATAATACAATTATGAGACCACCAATTCCTTTTGTGATGTCCGCTATCGACCATTTAATATCGAAATTATTAATTGTTATTTTTTTATTATTTAACATACTTTCTTCTTATTTCTTTGGGTATGGTGCTACGCCCGTTGGCGCAAGATTCCATGTTGCCTCGCTCAATTTCTCGCGCCAAGATTTCTTTCTCCATTCTTCCTCTGCCTTCTTACGGTTTTTCTCGCCCTCTCTTCTCCACCTTTCTAACTTATCCCATATAGATTCTTTTTTCTTCTCAGGGTTCAAACCACACGGATCTATCCAATTAACAGGACTATTCCCTACATAGTTGTATAGATTTATCCCGCCCTGATACCCTATCGGATCCGTCTGGAGGAACCTTCCTATAGAGGGGTCATAGTATCTGGCTCTGTAGTAGTAAAGGCCGGTTTCTTGGTCGTATTCTCTGCCGGTGAACATATACCGGTTGCCGATAGCGCTTTGAGAAAGAACATTACCGCTGGCGTCCTTTATTATAGCATTTCCGTAGATGTCGTAGGAGTATTTTTCTATTAAAGCGCCGGAGGAGTCGGTGATGTCGGTTACGCTTCCGAGGCCGTCGGAGTGGTAGTAATACGTAGTCGATAGTCCATAGTCGATGGTCGATAGTATTTCATCTATTCCCGGGCCGTAGATATACTTCTTGGTAAGTACGCCTGAACCGTCATACTCGGCGATTATCTGGTCGCCGTCGTAGACGTAGTTTACTATGGACTGCGGACTACTGACTATGGACTTCTTTATGCGTCTGCCTAAGGGATCGTAATTATAGATTGCTTCGCCCTGCGGGCTCGCAATGACGGCATGCGTCAGCCGGTTCTCGTAGTCGTAAGTGTAAGAGATTGCTTCGCCCGAAGGGCTCGCAATGACGGAGGTTAGATTACCGTTACCGTCATAGGAGTAAGGATTCGAGTTTACATAAGTGTATTGATTAAGGTTATTCGAGCTGTAGGACTCTATAGTCCCGCCGGAGAGCTGCGTCCTGTTTCCGACGGAGTCGTAGTCATAATATATATCGGGAAATGGATATGCCGAGGGATAGTCAACATCTTTAATCTGGTATATGTTGTCATAGTTATAGCTGTGGGTTCCCTCCAGGGTGGTCATGGTCTTTCTATTGCCCACGTTGTCGTAGGTGTAGGCGAAGCTTGAGACGACAGGGCCTGATGTCAGCCTGTTTATCCTGCTTGTCAGGCGGTTTAGGTTATTGTAGGAGTAGGCAGCGCGGGTATTATTCTGATATTCAAGGGATGTCCTTCTGGACAAAGAATCATAGGCGTATTGGGATATTACCTGGCTGTCCTGGTCTTTTATGAACGTCAAGCGGCTTAACTGGTCGTATTCATATGTTATAAAGGTGCCGTCGGGATAGGTAAGAGTGGTGCGGTTACCGGCATTGTCGTAGCCGTAGGCGACGGTCTTGTCTCCGGCTGTGGTTTGTAAAACACGGCTTAGATCATCGTATTGATAAGAGATTGCTTCGCCCTGCGGGCTCGCAATAACATTCGTTATCCGGCTGCTGAGATCATACACATACGTTACATTCGAT
>JAGUXU010000113.1 GCA_020061685.1 Candidatus Omnitrophota bacterium | reverse complement strand
CGCGAACGGCTTTCCGGTGGCGCATTCCGATTGTGCTATCTCGTTCTCGTGATGCGGGAATATGAGGTCGCGCCCGCCGCCGTGGATATCAAGCCGGTCCCCGAGGTACTTCGTGGACATGACGGAGCATTCTATATGCCAGCCCGGGCGGCCCGGCCCCCAAGGCGAATCCCATTTCGGCTCGTTCTCCTTGGCCGCTTTCCAGAGGGCGAAATCCAGGGGATCCTTCTTCTTCTCGCCGACCTCGATACGCGCGCCTTCCAGCATCTGGTCGAGGTCCTGGTTCGAGAGGCGGCCGTATCCCTTGTACTTCCTTACGTCGAAATATACGTCTCCGCCGGAGATATAGGCATAGCCCTTCCCGATCAGGACGCTTATCGTCTCTATCATGTCCTTGATATGTTCCGTCGCTTTCGGCTCGATATCGGGCCTCTCTATGCCGACGGCGTCCATATCCTCGTAGAAACTCTTCGTATAACGCGCAGCCACCTGCCTTACCGCATCGTTCAGGTCAAGGCCGTAAAGCGGGGACTTGCTGTCCGCTATCTCCTCACGCGCCTTATTTATTATCTTATCGTCCACATCGGTTATATTCTTGACGAACTTGACCTTGTAGCCGCGGTACTTAAGATAATGCCTGATGAAGTCGAATATGAATGCGCTCCGGGCATGGCCCAAGTGGCACTCGCCATAGACCGTCACGCCGCAGACATATATATTCACGCTGCCGGGCGTTATAGGCTTGAACTCTTCAAGTTTTCTGGTGAGAGTATTGAATATTTTGATTGACATTTTATTAACGAAAAATTTAAAACGTAAAGCGTAAAATTAAAATGCAAAATTTAAAATTTTGAACTTTGGTTTTGCGTTTTGCACTTTACGTTTTACGCTCAATATCGTCTGAATGTTTTTTCAGTTCTCCTTCGATCTGGTTTATCTCGTCCTGCAGTTTATCGAGGGCCTGCGTCAGCGGGTCCGGCAAGTTTGTGTGGTCTAATCTTATTCCGGGAAATTCCTTCCCTTCCTGTTTTACTATCCTTCCGGGGACACCGACGACCGTCGAATTGGACGGCACATCCTTTATCACGACGGCATTGGCGCCTATCGCGACGTTGTCGCCGACAGTTATATTGCCGAGCACCTTGGCGCCCGTCCCTACGACTACATTACTGCCGAGCGTAGGATGGCGCTTGCCTTTCTCTTTTCCGGTCCCGCCGAGGGTAACACCCTGAAAGATCGTGACATTATCTCCGATTATAGATGTCTCGCCTATCACGACACCCATCCCGTGGTCTATGAAGAGCCCCTTTCCTATCCTGGCGCCGGGATGGATCTCTATCCCGGTCAGGAACCGCGCCGTCTGCGAGATAAGGCGCGGCAGGATCGGCACCCTCATAAGATATAAGGGGTGCGCTATCCGGTAGGCTACTATCGCGTGCAGTCCCGAATATAATAATATCACTTCAAGGACGTTCCTCGCGGCCGGGTCGCGCTCGAATACGCCTTTGATCTCCGGCCTGAAGAAGAACCAGACAAGGAACGCCGCCGCAGCGACGATCGAAATCACGATAATGAATATATCCATTTATTTTACCCTCTCAAGCGAAACGACCGCATAAGCCGCTACGGCCTCGCCGCGCCCTATCGCGCCTACGCCCTCCTGCGTGGTCGCCTTGATATTCACCGAATCCTCCGGTAGCCCAAGCGCCCGCGATATGTTCTCTCTCATCCTTTTCTTAAACGGCATCAATTTAGGTTCCTCAAGGACGAGGGTCGAATCCACGTTTATTATCGTCAGGCCTTCGTTCCTGACTATCGCGGCTACCCTTTTAAGCAGTTCTACGCTGCTTATGCCTTTGAATTCGGGATCGTTATTCGGGAAATGTACCCCGATATCGTCTTTTCCCGCCGCCCCCAAGACGGCATCGCATATGGCGTGCAGCAGGACATCGGCATCCGAATATCCGTCAAGCCCTTTTATGTAAGGGATCTCTACGCCGCCTAAGATAAGCCGCCTGCCCTCGATAAGCCTGTGAATATCGTAACCGAATCCGATTTTCATTTTATTCCATAAGCATCTTCGCGTATTTAAGGTCTTCGGGTGTGGTTATCTTTATATTCCTGCACGACCCCTCCACGACCTTTACTTTTATACCCATCCTCTCGACCAGCGCCGAATCGTCTGTGGCCTCTATCCCCTCTGCCAGCGCCTTCTCATAAGCGCGGACCAGAATATCTTTCTTGAACCCCTGCGGGGTCTGCACTTCCGCGAGCGACTGCCTGTTTAAAGTGGCGGCTACGAAATTCCCTGTCTCCACTTCTTTTATCGTCGGCTTTACGGCGATGCAGGGTATCGCCGCGCCGAATATCTCCGCCCCTTCGATGACCGAAGAGATGATCTTTTTGTCTACGAAAGGCCTGCAGCCGTCGTGGACCAGTATATATTCCGCCTCGGCGCTTACCTCGTTCAGGCCGTTCCTGACCGAATCTAACCTGCGTTTTCCGCCGATGACTATCTTTGCGACTTTCTTCAGTCTGGCCCTGGTCACCGCGGAACGCGCCTTGGTCATATCCGCCTGATTTACGACGAGTATTATCTCGTCTATCAGGGCGGAAGACTCGAGGGCCTTCAGGGCCCATATAAGGACAGGGTCCTTTCCCAGAACGACGAAGGGCTTGCGGACTTTTGACTTAAGCCTCTCGCCTTTACCGGCCGCGGCGACAATAGCGGCCACTCTCTTAGAGTGGGCGGGTTTCATCTTTATCTTTCTCCTCGTTGTGATTCAAGTTTCGCGAAGACCATCCTGCCTGCCGCCGTTTGCAAGACGGAAGTTACCATGACCTTTACGGTCTGGCCTATGAGGTGCCTGGCGTTATCGACCACCACCATTGTCCCGTCATCAAGATACGCGACAGCCTGGTTGTATTCCTTTCCCTCCTTGATTATCTTCACTTCCATCGGCTCGCCGGGCAGCACGACCGGCTTTAATGCGTTGGCGAGTTCGTTTATATTCAGGACGGTGACGCCCTGCAGCTCGGCTATCTTATTCAAATTATAGTCGTTCGTGAACACCTTCGCGTTTATCTGCTTTCCTAATTTTATAAGTTTCGCGTCGACATCCTGAAGTTCGGGAAAATCCTCCTCGTGGATCCTTACCTCCATATGCCCGAGTTTGCGGATCTTATTGAGCATATCCAGTCCGCGGCGGCCGCGGTTTCGCTTTATCGGGTCCGCCGAATCGGCTATCTGCTGCAGTTCCTTAAGGACGAACCTCGGGATCACGAGTTTTCCTTCGATGAACTTCGTATGGCATATATCGGCGATCCTGCCGTCTATGATTACGGATGTATCGAGTATGATTATCTCCTCTTTCTGGTCTTCTCTCTTTAATTTCACATATGGGATTATGATATTGAACTCATCCTTGCCCCTCATCGCCAGGATCATGCCTAAATAAGAAAATACGATCATAAGCATGCCGTGCAGGATCGAGCGGAGTTCATCGTCCATCGGGACAAGCCTTAAGGCCCCTATTATGAGCCATGCGAACAATATGCCGAATACTATCCCGAATACCGCCGAAGAAAGCCCCTTGAGCGATATCCTCTTGGTGGAGAGCTCCAGCACGATTATAAACAACGCCGTCAAGACGCCCAATCCGATGCCCACGTATGGAGCGAATTTGCCTAATTTCAGGAAATCGCCTAACTGGAATCCCATAAGGGCGCATAATATGACAAAAAAGATCCTTAAGAATACCAAAGTCATCTGTCTTCACCTCCTTTCTT
>JAGUXU010000178.1 GCA_020061685.1 Candidatus Omnitrophota bacterium | reverse complement strand
TGATTTTAACACGTAAATATAATTTGTCAAGCAAATTAATATGCTTTTTTTAGGTAAATTTTTACCTTAGCGTCAAGGGATCAGGAAACTCTTGACTTTTTTACCGCTTTCCAATTCTTCCGCTTCAACATCGTCCACGAAAAATTCCCCATCGCCGTCCCCCCTGTTAAAGAACTGGATCACGAAGCTGGCCTGGTCGGTATCCGCAGGGGCGGTTGCCGTCATGGTAAAAGGCGTCCATTTTATAAGCGCAAGCTCCGGCCCGAAAGTCGGCCCCCAGCTACGGCTTATCTCTACGGTAATATCCTTCCCGTCTTTGTCCTTCGCCTTCTTCTGCCATTCGATACTGATCTGGCCGAACGCGTTTCCTTTTACGGGATTACTTACAGAATTTTTGGCATAACAGGAAAAGGTATATTCCTTTCCCGGCTTGATCTTCTTGTATACATAGAAGACGCCTTGGACGTCATTTGTCTTAGGGCATTTAAGATAGACCGACTGGCTTCCGCTCCTGAATTCATTGGTCGCGATACCGTTTAAATCGGAATTCCAGGAACCCCATCCGCGGGGATCTTCATGCCCCCCGCCGGGGCGGTTCTCGAAGCCGCCGTTTGATAAAATATTTTTTCCGACCAGAACGGCGCTCTCCGATACCGGAATAAAAAGAGACACTGTGACGATCAAAACGATAAATTTACCCATTTGGCCTCTTCCTTGTTTTATCTCGCCGCTCCTTTCTTTCTTGTCTTTTTCTCCTTCGCCAGTATCTCAAGTAAAATCTTGGTTATCTTGGGGTCAAAATGCCTGCCCGTCTCCTCCTTGATGATATCTATGGCCTCCCTCTTGGAATAGGCTTTCCGGTAAGGCCTGTTTGAGACGAGCGCCTGATATACGTCCACTACCGCCAATATCCTTGCGCCCAGAGGTATCTCTTCACCCTTCAGTTTAGAGCCGTAGCCGGTCCCGTCAAACTTTTCGTGGTGATGCAATATTATAGGCACTACGTTCTTTAAGAAATGCACGGGCCTTATTATATCGGCTCCTATATGGGGATGCCTCTTTATTATCTCGAATTCCTTCTTCGTCAGCTTCCCGCGCTTGAGCAATATCTTGTCGCTTATGCCGAGTTTCCCGATATCGTGGAGCATAGCGCCGTGTTTTAAATCCTCAAGCTCCTCTTCCGGTAATCTCAACCTCTTGCCTATCTCGGTCGCGTAATGGACCATGTCCTCGGAATGTTCTTCGGTGTAAGCGTTCTTCGCGCCGACCGTATGGGCTAAGGCGTATACGGCCTCTATAGTATTCTGCTTGTTGCGCTGGATAAGTTTGATGAACTTCTTGCTGATCTCCTTGACGCGCTTCTGCGAATCTTTATCGATAACCGTCGGCTTCAGGCCCTTCTGACGCAGCTGCTCGTATATAAAGATCGTGTTCCCGCCCTTCTCCTTCGCCATCTGGACGCATTTATCTACGCCCGTCACTAATTTATCGACTGAATTTATCCCTTCCGCCGGATAGGAGGCGACGCCGATGCTTACCATGAGCCTCACTTTATGCTTACCGAATCTGTGCCTCTTTATGGTATTCTGGACGCGTTCCGCGAAAGCGACGGCGCCCTTCTCATCGGTATCCGGCAGGATGATCGCGAAACCTTCTCCCTCAAAGCGGCCCACGACGTCTATTCCCCTGCAGGCATGCTGTAATACCGTAGCGAATTCCTGAAGGACCACATCCCCGTACTCATGGCCGTATGTATCGTTTATGGATTTAAAATAATCTATATCCACCATAAGCACGGCCAGCGGTGTTCCGCGCCTCTTTGCCGCTTCGAACTCCGAGTGGAGCCTTCTCTGGATGTACCGGTAATTGTAAAGCTGGGTATGGGGATCGACAAGCGCGAGCGCCTCCGCTTCCTTCTTCTCGCTCTCGATCCTTCTGAATTCGGACATATCCCTGAATATCCCCATCACGATCTTTCTGCCCTCTATCTCCTGTAGTGATGCGCTGATGGAAATGGGTATCCTTTCGCCTTTAGCGTTGATCACCTCCGCCTCTAAATGAGTCCCACGGCCCACAAATACATCCTCTTTAAATATCGCTTTGTAACGCTCTTTTTCCTCAGACGGATGAAGCTGCGATTGATGCATACGGCAGATCTCATCTTTGGTCCTGCCGAGCAATCTCTCTGCTTGAGCGTTAGCATCCAGGATCTTGCCGGTCTTTGCGTCGCCGATAATTATGGCGTCGTTTGCCTCTTCAAAAAGCTTTCTGTATTTCTCTTCCGAGACCTTGATCTGCTCCTGTAATCTGCTTCGTTCTGTGATATCGTGCGCTACGCCTACGGTACCGGTGACATAGCCGTTATCATTATAGAGAGGGATCTTGACTGTCTCTACCCGCTTTGAAATACCTTTGTAAACCGCGGGCTCCTCGATAAACTTCTCCTGACGCGTTGCAACGACCTCTTTGTCGTCCGCTATGTATTTTTCGGCCAGTTTCCTCGGCCATACCTCAAGATCGGTCTTCCCGATTATATTCTCGCGTTTTATCCCGCATAGCGCCGAAAATGCCCTGTTTACGGCAAGGTACCTGCCGTCCCTGTCTTTCATCCAGGCGACATCAGGAATACCGTCAAGGATGGCTTTTTGCAGGCGCTGGCTTTCCCGCAGGGCCTCGTCTGCCCGCCTGCGCTCTTCTTCGACGCCGATAGCCGAGGCGATGATCCCCAGGAACTTCTCGTCCTCTTGCGTGGGTATGAAATCTTTTTTATAGACGACGCATATCGAACCAACGGAAGTACCGTTACATTTGACCGCCTTACCCATATAGGCATGCAGATCGTACTGTTTTACGTTCGGGTCGGTCTGCGCGTATTTGCTGTGCTGAAGGTCGCGCACCAATAAGATCTGGTCGCTGGCCTGCTGGATGACGTCATAACAGATGTGTCCTTTCGCCTTGTCCTTAGGCGGATATCCGGATGGGATATTCCATTGCCCTACCGAACAAAGCATCTCTTTATCAAGACGGTTGTAGAGAGCGCAGGTCGCGCCTAAGAGTCTTCCGCAAAGCGCGGTAAGGAGTCTTATGTTTTCCTGATGGTCGGCCCCGAAATCAAGAAGGCATTTATTTAACTCCTCTATGCGCTCTGACGCCACTTCTCTGCCGGTAATGTCCTCCACGACCTCTATGGCGGCGATTATATTGCCTTTCCCGTCCTTTACCGGTGAGGAAACGATGCGGTAATTTACGACTTTACCGCCGCTGGGCGTCTCGGTAGTCGCTTCATGGACCTTTCCGTCGGTAAGGGTCTTTATGGTAGGGCAATATTCGCAAATTTTATCTTTGGGGGGATCATTGAATGATTTATAACAAATAGGCCTTTCGTTGACATTTACGTCCGGAAACCACTTCTTCATGACCTTATTTAAGGCGAGTATCTCCATCTTCGGGCTTATAGCGGACACACCAACGCCGAAGTCATCAAGCAGCTTGAAACACTCTTTATTCTGCTTGATCCATTCGTCCTGTTT
>JAGUXU010000146.1 GCA_020061685.1 Candidatus Omnitrophota bacterium | reverse complement strand
TGCGGTTTGAAGTGGCCATTGAGATCGAGTATATGGTTCCCGGAAACGGCACCCCGATAGAAGGAATCTCCATCACGAAAAATTTAAGCCGAGAAGGCATGCAAGCCAGCTTAAACAGTAAACTTATCCCGGGCACAGAGTTGGAGATCAAATTAAGGATCCCGGGAGACCCCGCGCCTGTCTACGCGAAAGGCGATATAGCCTGGATCGATAAGGCAGAGGCGAAGACCGAATCATCCGCCGGAATAAAGTTTACACAAGTATCCCCTTTTGACAGGAATCGTATATTAGACCACGTCTACAGGCAATGGGTAGAGCAGCAGGTAGGGCCGGCCGCTCAAGCCAAAAAATAAGACAGATAGGATATGGGACGAGCTAAGATAGAGAGGAGAAGACATCCTCGCGTCGAGGAAAAGATACCTCTCAAGATAAAAGATGAAGGTTTCGACGCGATAAGCGTAACCAAGAATATCAGCTGCTCCGGCGTATTCTGCCAGGTAGAGGGCTATTTCCCGTTACTATCCAAAGTGAAGATCGTCCTGCTTCTGCCCTCGGAAGAGAAGGCCAAGGCTCACCCCATCCATATAGAAGGCGTTGTCGTCCGCTCGGAGCCGGTCAAGTCCTCTCCGGAATCCAATTGCCGCAATGTAGCCATCTTCTTCAGCAGGATAAAGAGACAGGACGCGTCCAAGATATCTAATTATATAAATTCCATTCTGGCAAAAAGAATGATCATAGTAAGTTAGCCCCGCCGTGTTATATCACTTCCTGCGCCCCATAAGTTGGTTTTTATGCAAGGTCTTGTTCGATTTAAAGACTGAAGGCGTAGAGAACCTCCCTTCCGATAATAAGATCGTCATAGCCGTGAACCACGCAAGTTATATCGACCCCCTGGCGCTCGGCGCCGCCATCCCGAAGAAGATAAGATGGGTCATCAGGAAGGACGTTTATAACGTCTGGTGGCTTAAGTGGCTCTTTTTCCTGACAGGCATGATACCTGAGAACGGCGCGGTAGGGAGTTCGCTCTCTTCACTGGAAAGCGGAAGCACGATAGGTGTCTTTCCCGAAGGGACCAGAAGCTGGGACGGGAGACTTCAGGCGGGGAAGAGGGGGATCGCCGTCCTCGCGCTCAAGACAGGCGCTTTGGTCGTCCCTTGTGCCATCCGCGGAAGTTTTGAGGCGTATCCGCGTACTGCGCTGTTGCCGAAGCCGCATCCGGTCAAGGTGAAGATAGGCCGCCCTCTGAGGTTCGAGAAAACCGAAGCGCCGGATGAGGCGATGATAAATTCCGCATTGGATAAGATAATGTCAGCGATCAGATCTTTGATGGGGTAAGAGATGAAAATATCGGTGAAGTCGATAAGGCCAACGAAGATCATCTGCGTGGGCTTAAATTATATAGAACATGCCAGGGAACTGGGGCTTAAGCCCCCGAAAGAACCGGTCATATTCTTAAAGCCGCCCTCTTCGCTCATATACGACAAAGACAATATCGTTTATCCTCCTAAGGTCAAAAGGCTTGATTTCGAGGCGGAGCTGGCGGCGGTGATAAAGAAAAAGGCAAGAAACATCAAGCCCGCGGAGGCGCAGGGCCATATCCTGGGCTATACCTGTTTAAATGACGTGACAGCCCGCGACCTGCAGAAGAAGGACGGGCAGTGGACCCGTTCGAAGTCTTTCGATACTTTTTGCCCGATAGGCCCCGTCATAGAGACCGGCCTGGATCCATCCGGTATAAAGATAGAATCCTATCTTAACGGCGCATTAAAGCAGTCCTCAAGTTCGGCCAATCTTATATTTTCGGTCTCCGAATTAGTCGCCTATATCTCCGGTATAATGACGTTATTGCCCGGCGATATCATCT
Organism: Candidatus Omnitrophota bacterium; assembly: GCA_020061685.1. GTDB lineage: Bacteria > Omnitrophota > Gorgyraeia > Pluralincolimonadales > Pluralincolimonadaceae > JAGUXU01. The sequence goes on along the minus strand of JAGUXU010000146.1, from coordinate 4,991 downwards.
CGACCGGGACGCCGCCGGGCGTAGGCCCGATGAGGCCTCGCGATGTCATCGAGGTAAGGATAGAAGGCATAGGCACCCTGAAGAACAAAGTCGTCGCCGCGGGTAAATAAGATGAAAAATTTTGAAGTGGCGCAGGTCTTTAACGAGATCGCCGATCTGCTTGAGATCCAGAACGCCAATCCCTTCCGGATACGGGCTTACAGGAAAGCCGCCCAAAACATAGAGAGCCTGACTCAGAATATCGAGGAGATAGCAAAAAAAGGCTCTCTCGAAGAGATCCCCGGCATCGGTAAGGACCTCGCGGGCAAGATCCGGGAGATAGTCGCGACCGGCCGACTTAAATATTATGAGGACCTGAAGAAAAAGATCCCGGCTATCATTCTGGATATGGTAGCCATACCCGGCATAGGACCCAAGACAGCCAACCTCCTTTACGACAAATTCAAATTGAAGTCCATAGACCAACTTGAGAAGCTGGCAAGGTCCCACAAGATCTGCGTCCTGCCGAATATAAAAGAAAAGACGGAAGGGAATATTATACGCGGGATAGAGCTGCTAAAGAGGGGCAAGGAACGCATGTCCCTGGGCATGGCCCTACCCATAGCCGTAGAGATAATAAATAAACTCAAATCGCTTCCCGAGGTCAAGAGGATAAACTATGCCGGGTCCCTGCGCAGGATGAAAGAGACGGTAAGAGACATAGACATCCTCGTCACTTCCACCAGGCCAAAACGCATAATGGACGTCTTTGTGTCGCTTCCGGGCGTAAAAGAGGTCTTGGCGCACGGAGATACGAAGTCCAGCGTCCTTCTGCAGGGCGGCATACAGGTAGATTTACGGGTGGTGGAGCCCGATTCTTACGGCGCGGCGCTGCTGTATTTTACGGGCTCAAAACAGCATAACATCCGGCTGCGGACTATAGCCAACCAGAAGGGCTATAAGATAAGCGAATACGGGATATTCCGCGAGAAGCCGGAGAAGAGGGTCGCAGGAAAAGAAGAGGCGGATATTTACGGGACATTGGAGTTAGCCTACATCCATCCCGAGATGAGGGAGGATACCGGCGAGATCGAAGCAGCCGCTAAAGGAAGATTACCGCGCCTCGTCGAGGAGAAAGACATAAAGGGGGACCTCCATGTCCACAGCAAGTGGAGTGACGGCGCCCATTCTCTTGAGGAGCTGGCCGAGGCGGCCAAGAAGAGAGGATATCAATACATCGCCATAACCGACCATACGCAGTCCCTGAAGATCGCCGGCGGTTTAAGCAAGCCGGAACTCAAGAGACAGATAAAAGAGGTCCATCGATTGAACAAGAGGCTGAAGGGCATTACCTTGCTTACCGGCGCGGAGATGGACATCCTATCGGACGGAAAGCTGGATATCCCGGATGACATTTTGGCGGAATTGGATATCGTCGTCGCGGCTATCCATTCGGGTTTTAAGCAGTCCAAAGAGCAATTGACGAAGCGCCTCATCAACGCCATGAAACACAAGCATGTGCATATAATAGCACATCCCACCGGCAGGCTGATGGGTGTGCGCGACGCCTACGACCTGAATTTTGAAGAGATCTTTAAAGCCGCCCGTGACACGAATACCGCGCTGGAGATAAACGCCTTCCCGGAGCGGCTTGACCTGAACGATATAAATTCAAAGAGGGCAAAAGAGCTGGGCGTGACACTCGCCATAGGCAGCGATACCCACGCTATCGACCAAATGGATAATATGATATTCGGCGTTTCGGTGGCGCGGCGGGGCTGGCTTGAAAAGAAAAATGTCTTAAATACGCTTTCATTGAAAGACCTCATCAGGAGAACAGCGAAATGAAGATAACGAAGGAAAAGGTGTATTTTCACGCGCCGTACAGGATGCTCCTGGCCGGTTTGGATGATATCGGCGCGAAAGGGATAAATTGCGAGATATACGTTGACGGAAAGGCCCTGGATACCTATACCGATGCCGAGATAGAGAAGATAAACTCGACGTTCGAAAAATGCGGCATCCGGAAGATAGTCCACGGCCCTTTCCTGGGCCTTAATCCGGGAAGCCGCGACCCGAAGATACAGGAACTCACCTTACAGCGTTTTATCTCCGCGTTCGAGTTCTGTAGGAAGGTAAAGGCGAACCACATCGTCCTGCACAGCGGCTTTGAGCCGATATTCTATAAAAACGCCTCGGCTCTCTTCCTGAAATTAAGCGTCCCCGTATGGAAAGAGGTCATGAAGGCGGCGGCCAAAGACAAGATCGTCATAGCGCTTGAGAATTCCATAGACCCTACGCCGGAGATAGTCATCGGCCTCTTAAAGGAATTGGATTCCCCTTATCTTGAGGCATGTTTTGATGCCGGCCATTACAACGCCTTCGGCCAAAAAGGCATATGGGAGGCCCTAGAGGAGTATCCACGGGACTCTATCGGCGAACTCCATCTCTCCGATAATAAAGGCGATTTCGACACTCACCTTGCTTTAGGCGAGGGCAACATCGACTATAAGAGATTTTTTAGGGAGATAGAAAAGAGGGGAAGGGAACCTATCCTGACCTCTGAACCGCATACAATGGCAGATATCGAAAAGAACCTGAAATACCTTATTTCTTTAAGTTCTTAAGTGAGAAGAGACCCGGTCTTAAAGATATATAAGCGTTTATATAAGACCTTCGGCCCGAGGGGGTGGTGGCCGGGCCAGACGCCGTTTGAGGTGATGGTAGGCGCCGTATTGACGCAGAATACCGCGTGGACCAATGTCGAGAAGGCCATCCGTAATCTAAAGAGAGAAAGAGTACTTACTCCCGGGCGCTTACATAAGATAAAGGCCTCAAGATTAGCGCGCCTCATAAGGCCGGCAGGGTATTTTAACGTGAAAGCGAAACGTCTGAAAAGCCTTGTCAGTTTTTTATTTAAGGAGTATAAAGGCGATTTAAGCCGCATGCGCAAGGAGGGAATAAGGACGTTGAGGCCTAAATTGCTCGGCGTACACGGGATCGGCCCCGAGACTTGTGACAGCATATTGCTGTATGCGTTTGATAAACCGGCATTCGTGATAGATGCCTATACAAAAAGGATATTCTCAAGGTGCGGCATCACGAAAGAAGACATTCCTTACGAAGAACTCCAGTCGGTCTTTGTGGAAACCCTTCCGAAAAACGTCAGGCTCTATAACGAGTATCACGCCCTGATCGTCCAGCTCGGCAAAGATATATGCCGGAAGGACCCCAAGTGCGGCCTATGCTGTATAAGGGAATTTTGCAGGAACAAAGATTTTCGGTAACAATTTATTTGCCACGCGCCCTTAAAGGGCATATAATAAAGGCGCTTCAAATAACACGGAGGGGTCAAATGGCTAAAATAGAGATAAAACCGGAACCGGCGTTATTCCCCTTGCCGGTAGTCCTTGTTACCTGCGTGGACAAGGCGGGAAAACCTAATATCATAACTTTGGCGTGGGCAGGGATGGTATGCAGCGAGCCGCCTACGCTCTCTATCTCCATCAGGCCGCAGAGGTATTCGTACGGGCTGATAAAAGAGAGCGGTGAGTTCGTGGTTAACATACCGAGTTCGGATATAATGAGGCAGACGGATATCTGCGGGACCGTATCGGGGAAGGATAAAGATAAGTTCGCTTTGACAAAGCTGACGCCTGAAAAGGCGAAGACCGTCAGGCCTCCGCTTATCAAGGAATGTCCGGTCAGCCTGGAATGCAAGGTAAAGCAGACCCTGACGCTGGGGACCCACGAGGTCTTCATGGGAGAGATAGTAGCGGTCCACATCGATGAGTCGGTCATGACGCCGTCGGGAGGCATAGATTATACCAAGGCGAAGCCGTTCACATTCAACCGCAGCGAGTACTGGAGCCTGAAGGAGAAGATAGGTTTTTACGGATGCACAAGAAAATAATCTTCCAGATAGAGAGATTGACAGAGAAGGTATATTCTGTCATCGATTTTTTCGGGGAACGCCTGAAAGGCCTGTTCTTCGGCCGGTTGGGGATACGGCTTACCTACAGGCGCGAGGCCGTCATAATCCTGCTGATTACCGCCGCGGCGCTGATATTCTTCGCGCCGTCAAGATGGTCGGTATGGTCGGGGATATTATTGATGATGGTCAGCATGTTCTTGTGGCTTATCATAATCTTTTCGTGGACACTTGACCCGATGATAGATTATAAGATCCGCATCCACAAGATCAAGCGTTGGGGGGAGAAGCTGCTTAAATATTTAAGCAGCGAATTCAAGGGCATAGAGGCAAGGCACCATATGGAGGCATACGCGTGGGGGAAACTGGCTTATTTTGAGGAACTCAAGAGCGAGGTGGCGGGTTTTTCCAAGACGAACCTGCTGCAGAAGTTCCTCGGCAGGTTCTTCTCGACTTTTATGATATTGATATTGGGTTACGCATTTATCTTCTTCGGATTGCAGAAGATAACAGCCGACAGCTTTGTCTCTGTGGCGCAGCAGAGCGGGCTTGCGGCTTTCGGTTCGATCGTAGATTTTATTTATTACAGCGCCATAACGATCGCGACGGTCGGTTACGGGGACATCTATCCGGTGCATACTTTCGCGAGGGTCTTCGTCCTTGCCGAGGTGCTTTGCGGCGCGCTTCTGGTCATATTTGTAGTGTCATCTTTTACGGCTATCTCCATATCCCTTACGGCCGAAAGGCAAAAGGCGCTGATCGGCGAGATCGAAAAAGAGATCCACGGCATCGATAAGATATTCTCCGAATTAAAACACCTGCAAAAGGAGGATAAATGAAGAGGGTATCGTCAAGGGCCTTATTGATATTTATATTTTTGGTCCAAGCCGGCCTCTATCCCGCGTCGTATGCGGAGGATGCGGCTTCCGGTGAAGAAAAGGCGTTAGATCTGGCAGGAGTATTAAAGACCAGTTATTCACTGGGAGGCGATACTGCCGCTGTCAAGGAGACGGGGGAGGCCATTTATTTTGCCCAGGGAGACACGAATAAGGCGCTGGCCACCTTTAAGAATATTCTGATC
>JAGUXU010000135.1 GCA_020061685.1 Candidatus Omnitrophota bacterium | reverse complement strand
TTTTCTCGTCTTTGACGGTACATTCAAGTCCTTGTATAAATTCAGGCTTTGCATTTTGAGGCGATTGGCCGTAAGAAGGGCCGAGGCCTGGATGATAGAAAGATTTTATAAAAGCACAGGCCTGGGCGCCATATATCCTTCGATGATAAATTCCCTGTTTGCGCTAAGCTGCCTCGGCTACAAGAACGACCACACCCTTATGAAAACCAACATAGAGGAAGTCAAGAAACTGATAATCGATTACGGTGAGAAGGCGGAAGTACAGCCCTGCCTTTCTCCTGTCTGGGATACGGCGCTCGCCGTATACGCGTTAGGCATATCAGGCATCCCGAAGGACCACGCCGCGCTAAGAAGAGCGGGCCGGTGGCTTCTCTCGAAACAGGTCATAGACTACGGTGACTGGAAGGTCAAGGCGAAAGACGCCGAGCCCGGCGGGTGGTACTTTGAGTTTGAGAACGAATTTTATCCGGACATAGACGACACCGGACAGGTCCTTCTGGGCCTTATGCAGATAGATATGGGAGATGAAGAGCCGAAGAAAAAAGCAGAGTTTGACAGGGGGCTGGATTGGATGCTTAAGATGCAGTCCAAAGACGGCGGATTCAGCTCATTTGACAAAGATAACGACAAACAGTTCCTGAACAAAGTGCCGTTCGCCGACCATAACGCGATGCTGGACCCGGCGTGTTCCGATATCACAGGAAGGCTTTGCGAACTCATGGGAAGGGTCGGCTACGGCCCGAAGGAACCTCATTTAAAGAGGGCCGTAAAATTCCTTAAGGACAATCAGCTTCCCGACGGGACGTGGTACGGCAGATGGGGGGTCAATTACCTGTACGGCACCTTTCTGGCCAGCCGCGGACTGGCATCCGCCGAGATAGAGACATCCAGGTATCAATTGGAATTAGCCGCAAAATGGATACGCCGCGCGCAAAACAATGACGGGGGATGGGGAGAAACGGCTTTGACCTATGATGATCCCTCCGGAAAGGGCAAGGGTCCATCGACGGCATCACAGACGGCATGGGCGCTCTTGACGCTTTTCGCAAGCGGTGATTACAAGGGAGAAGAGGCCAGGCGCGGAATAGAGTACCTTATCAAGGCACAGGGCCCGGACGGCGGATGGGAGGAACTTGATTTCACCGGGACCGGATTTCCGAAGGTCTGCTACCTGCGTTACGAACTTTATTCTGCCTATTTTCCGCTGATGGCGCTTTCCGAGTTCGCGAGGGCTCACGATGCGGTTTAAACCGGGCCTGACGGCGAAGTTGACAAGACACATAGTATCAAACAGGGCAAAAGGTAACAAGCGCTTTGCCCTGGTCTTGATGCTTGAGCCGACGTTCAAATGCAATCTCCTGTGCGAGGGATGCGGGCGCATACGCGAATATAAACAGGATATCGATAAGGTCCTAAGCGTCAAAGGGTGCCTTGAGGCGGCCGATGAATGCGGCGCGCCGATAGTTTCCATATGCGGCGGCGAGCCGCTGGTATATCCGTACATCATCGAGTTGATCGATGAGCTGACAAAGAAGGGAAAATATATCTATCTCTGCACGAACGGCATACTCTTCAAGGAAAAGATGGATATGCTCAAGCCCAACGGCAATCTGATGATAAATTTCCATATCGACGGACTGGAGAAGACGCACGGCGCCATCACCGGGTTCGCCTGCGCGTATAAAAAAGTAATAGAAGCGATAAAGGCCGCGAAATCGAGAGGGTTCTTTGTATGCACCAATACCACGGTCTATAAAAAGACGGAACCGGAGGAGATAAAAGAGCTGTTTAGGGAACTGCACGGATTGGGAGTTGACGGGTTTTTGGTATCGCCAGCTTACGAATATGTCCACGTCGGGGAAGAGTTCTTCATGAATAAAAAAGAACTGGCAGATTTTTTCAAGTCGTTACAGCCCGAGTTTAAAAGATACAGGTTTTTAAATTCGCCCTTATATCTTGAGTTCGTGCAGGGAGAGCGCCGGCTTGACTGTTCTCCGTGGGCGAACCCGACCCGGAACCCGGTGGGCTGGCGCTCGCCGTGCTACCAGATGGCCGATAGGCACTTCGCGACTTATAAGGAACTTCTGGAGAAGACCGATTGGGATAAATACGGCCCGGCGGGCGGCGATCCCCGCTGCAAAGAATGTGCGGTGCATTGCGGATTTGAGCCTACAAGCGCCCTTGGCGGCGGTTCATTCGGTGATATAATGAAGCTTATCAAATGGCAGTTCTCTTAAAATAAGAAAGGAAATCAAAATGGACTGGGGAACTCATATGGTATTGGCGGCGAGATTGCTTGATTCGAGCAAGCTTGATGTGGGCGCCGCGATATATTCGGTCATTCCCGTGATAGACCAGAAGCCCGCGCATTTTCACAGGGTATATGCGCACATACTGGAAAATCAACCGGACTTTCTGGACGTCACGCTGGAGCTATTCAAGAGGCCCGAGGTCGCCAAGAGGGATTTCGCCGCGTTGAACAAGTATATCTCGGAAAAGGCAGGCCAGTTGGAAAAAGAGTTCAATGCGACCCCGCCCGGCGACGCGAAGAAGCGGATGATGCTGGAGAAGAAGATATACGCGTTTAGGCGGATAGGCGAGGAGACGCCCGGCTTCATAAAACTACTGGACGATGCCAAAGACCTCGTCGGAGACAAAAGGGTCTCCGAGATATCGACGGATAAATTGTCCGCCGCGGTAAGCCTGCTTTCGCACACCTTCTTCGACACATATAATAACCCCGTCCAGATATTCCTGCCGACATGTTCGTTGTGTTCCGCGCAGTGGGATTTCTGGTCGAAGATAGATTATATGAAATTCAGGGGCGATTTTTACAAGCCGGAGAATATCGTACCGTTCAGGAAAGAGATAGCCAAAAGCAAGGTCTGGAACGTGACGCTTAAGCCCGAGGCGCTGATGAAGGCGATGATAATAAGATTGGGCGAGATGGGCCAGCCCGCGATACCTTATGAGACCGTGGATATGGGGGTAAGGGACTTCTTAAGATATATGGGCATCGACGAATATCAGAGGGC
>JAGUXU010000110.1 GCA_020061685.1 Candidatus Omnitrophota bacterium | reverse complement strand
TATCAACGAGAACGAACGGTATCCTGTTCTTATAAACATCTAAGATTATTTCTTTCTTCATCATGCCGATCAGTATTAAACCGTCCAACTGTTTTTCTTTGGTGATATTAACGAGATTCGCCTTCGAGTCTTCCGTGAAATAATAGAAAGACAGGTAATAACCGAGGCGCGCGACTTCATCCTGCATGCTCTTGAAGATCTTGGAATAATAGGGGCTGTCCAGAGGGGACCCGCCGGCCTTCAGGACACAACTTATGTTCCTGCTTCTGACCCTGCTGTTCCTCTCCTTACGCATCACGTCAGATGACACAAAGGTGCCCGTACCAGCAACCGAATAAAGCCACCCCTCCGTAACCAGTTGTGAGACGGCCCTCCTGACGGTAGAGCGGCTTATCTTATACTCTTCCACGAGGTTTCGTTCGGACGGGATCAGTTCGGATGGTTTATACCTGCCCTCTTTTATCTCCTTCTTGAGAATATCGAGGAACTGCTTGTGAAGCGCTTGATATTTATTTTTGCTTACCGATTTCATAGAGTCATTATACCATCATTTATTCCAATTTCAATTCATCAATAAGAATCTTGATCTCCTTGCCCTGTTCCTTGAAAGCGACGGCCAGATTAAGGGCTATTATATTATTCATCTCGAATTTTCCGTTGCCGTAGCCGGGAAGATGGGCCTTGTCTTTCTCGAAATCCCCCCTTAAATCGAACCCGGCCTTCTGCCAGTCCTTTGTCACATAGACAAACGGCGAATTCCAGAGTTCGCCGTCCTTGTCCTTGGCCTGCACCTTAAAGGTGCACTTGACGGCCTGCTTCGACCTGATCCAGAAAGTCAGTTTCTTATATCCGGCCCAATCCTGCGGATGTAAAAATGGGCGTGTGACCGAACACGAATAATTGTTTGCCGCCTTCGCGACCTTTATATCGATCTCCAGCGCCTTCCTACCCTTCTTTGCGTCTTTTGAGAGGCCGATCGAAGCCGTTACGCCGGTCAAGATCATCGAATTTTTCGGATAGGCGTTCAAAAGCTGGGGAAGGCCGTATTCAAAATTGTCTATGACCGGGGAGAACTTGAAATCCATCCTCTTCTTGAATTTATTCAGGGAATCGTTGGCTTCGTCTAAATTGCCCGTCATGGAAAACGGATTGAATCTTTCTTTGGCGAAAATATACCACGCGGTCGCGGCCACGCACAGCGGCTTCGGCTTCATCATCCAGCTGCTGTAAGCCGGCGTGCCCTCGTTCGAGGCATACGGCAGGGCATATGCGTCCTCATACCTTCTGCTCTTTGTTACGGCCTTATCCAGCTGGCCCAGGAAATAATCACCCTCCTTATCCTGTCCCGCCAGATAAAAAGCGAGGACCATCTGACCCGTGCCCTCAAACCAGATGGCGTCCTTATCGGGATATGGGCTCTTTATATAAGGAGAGCCGAAATCGAAACCTTCTATCTCGACCTGATTCGCCTTGTATAACTGTTTGTTGAGCGATTTGTCTACGGCGAAGGAAAGCGTAGAGGCGTACTCCTTTCCCAGGCTCAAGACCGCCCACGAGGAGAGGTCCGTGGCATAGTTGGGATTCGAATCGCCCATATTGAATCTTTTTTCTTTCTTATTCCAGCCACCTGTGGTCAGCCATTCTCTCGCCCTTGCGGCCGCGAGCCCGTATTTTTCCTTCTTGGTGAGAAGATACAGGTCACGCAGGGCCGTGTAACAGTCAAAATTGTGCTCAGTGGATATCCATGCCATCGGCATGCCGTTCCCGAAATATCCTCCGGTAATGCCGCCCTCGAGGCCTTCAAGTTCCAAGAGCCAGTCACCGATATCCTCGGCAAAATCAAGGAATTGTCTGTCGCCTGTCTTGTAGGTGTAGTAATTTATGGCCATCAGTATCCACGCGTTCGGACCTGCGGCGCGGGTCTCCGTCTCCCTGCCGCTTATCTTATATACGTCGGTAAAACCCATGAATCTGCCGTAACGCTTCTTGTGTTTTTTATAGACGCCCTCGTAAAATTTCAGTATCTCTTCCGCTCTCTTGTGATCCTTGTGGAGCGTGAAGACAAAAGCCGAGAGGGCTTCGTCATAGGTAAAGCAATCCCTCGCGCCCTCCTGGCTGGGCACGAGGCCGTTTGAGAAAAAAAGGAAGAAGCGGCTCGTATCCTGCTGGCGCTCGAACCACTTGTAGGCCTTTTCCGCCGCCTCATCCGCTAAAGCCGTGGCCGAAGAAAGAAGCAGCAGGGCGAGGACCGGCGCAAATATCTTTTTGATCATTGAAGGGAGATATAATTGGTAAAAGCGAAGTCGTCGAGGTAGATGATGGTGCCTAATTTATTGCCTATATCTTCACCAAAGGAGATGCCTATATGGACGAGGTTCTTAAAATCCACCCCTTCGATCTCATTAAGGGGGATGACGATCCTCTTCCATTCGACGGTAAGGGGCTCTTTTATATCATAGAGGTGCTCGGGCATGTATGTCGTGGCGGAGGCGTCCCTGAAAATGACCCTTAGCTTTTCGCCTCCCTTTTCCCCTTTGGCCCAAAACGAGAGATATTTATAACCGCTGACATCCAGCGGCCTGATCTTGACCGGCATCGCCTCCGGTCCGGTCACGGGGCCCATATCCATTCCGAAGCTTGCCCAACCCACATTGCTTATCGGGCCATTGCCGTTGACAAGCCTGAAAGACTGCTGTCCGCTTATTATATTCTCTTTTTTGTAGCCCTTCACTTCAGGCGTATAATACCAACTGTACGGCTGGGTCTTGTTCTTCCAGTCCGGCTCGCCCGCTCCGTAAAGGCCCATCTCTCCGCCGAGGGCATTGGGGTGTTTTTCAAAATCAGTGATGAGCAGATCCGGTTCTTCGGCGTAAACGCCTATGCTGCCCGCGATCAAGCCGGCGACCGCGCACAATAAAAATATCTTCTTCACCCGGCTTGGTCCTTTCGGCTATATGGCGCGATGGACTCCCGCCTTATAAGTTCCGGAGTAAATGTGACCGAGAGCCTCTCGAATTTTTCTTTGTCTATCAATTTCAATAGCATATTGGCCGCTTCTTTTCCGATATCCACAAGAGGCAGCCTCATCGACGAAAGCGTAGGAGAGGCCGCCGGCACGAGCAACATATCATTAAACCCGATGACCGAGACGTCTCCCGGAACAGAGATGCTTTTTTTCTTCAAGGCGGTGATACAGGCCAGCGCCATCACGTCGTCTGAGGCCGCTATGGCGTCAAATTGTTTATTTTGCGCCAGCAGTCTCTCGAACGCCTCCGAGGCCTTATCAAACTCAAACCGCCCTTCCGTCACGAGAGATGCGTCAAATCCGATATTATTCTCCGAAAGCGCCCTTTTATAGCCGTTTAACCTGTCCCGGTCTAACTGGAATTCCAAAGAACCGGCCATAAATACTATCTTCCTCCGCCCGAGCCCTATCAGGGCCTTCGCGGCTTCGTATAGCCCTTTTTCATTATCTATCAATACGGAGTGGATCTTCTCACCGTTTATATACCTGTTGACGAGGACGATAGGGACTTTCTTCCGGTGCAGTTCGAGCACCTCTTTATCCTTCGCTTCCTCGCTTAACAATATGAGGCCGTCTACCCTCTTTTCCTGAATGGCCTTAAGGTAATACGGGGAGAGCGGCGGCTCTTTTCCGGAGAGCGTCCTTACCAATTGCAGGTAGTAACCCCTGCGTTCAAGGACGTAGGCGATACCGCTGACCACCTGGCTGAAATAGGGGTTGATGATGTCTTCGAGGTCTTTTATGGCTACGGCTATATTGAAGGTCTTTTTACTGACTAAGCTGCGGGCGATTATATTCGGCGTGAAATCCAGTTTCTTTATCAACGCCTCCACTTTTTCCCGGTTCTTCTTGCCGACTTTGTGGAGATCTTTCTTGTTTATAACCCTCGAGACGGTCGTAATAGAGACGCCGGATCTCTTGGCGATATCTTTATAAGTATAGGACATGCGCTTGCCTGCCTAGTGCCGCGCCTTAAAACAAAGCGGGTCCTGTCTTAGAGGCCTTCGTGTCATCAAAGTAGACGGCGCCGGAATGGTCCGTCCCCGGATTCCAGATAAAAAGCCCTATCTTGGCCTTGGTCGTCCCTTCCGGGGCTTTACCCGAAATGGTCGAGTTCATCCAGTTAAACGTGCCGGTCAGGTGCGGGCTTTCATAGCTCTTGATGATATTGAACGGTTCCCCTCCCCAAAATTCAAGCCTTACAAAAGCATCGCTATTGGTAAGCGGGCTTGACTCCGGGCTCATGATCCAGGCGCTGATCGTGACTTCCTCTTCCGGGCTGCAGTCAAAATCCTGAAGTAATCCCATCGGGACATAATCTCCTTTATCCGCTACTATCTTGATAGACTTCTTGCCTTCGTGGCTGCTCTCGGATACGCCGTAGGCCCCGGTGCCCGCATCGCCCCACCAATACCACGGTTCCTGGGCATCCGCCTCAAGGCCGGGATTTACTAAACTGACCTCGGCCGCATCGGATATCGCCATGATGAAGACCGCCAGCATAAAGAACAAAAACGCTCTTTTCATTGCGCCCTCCTTTTTATCTCTCCTGACCATTTATCCTTTAACGTATAATAAACCTTACGCGGATGTATTATATCACATTTATCGCCGTTTTTCTCCACGGACATCGCTCCGTACCATTCGACACCGTCCTGAACATCGTGCGCGGAGGGGTAGCCCGCCTTCCACCACTCGTCGGAATAGGCCATCAACGTGCCGCCGCAACAGACATCGGAATTAGCCGTCATCTCATCCCATAGCCGCTCGGCTACATATGACTGTATGCAAAACAATTTCAATCTCTGCGGTTCTTCGGCGATATTCTCGTCGCCTCTTTTCAGGTAATCCCATGACGGAGAGCCGTATTCCGCCACCCACAGCGGCTTACGGCTCTTGGGCCGGTAAGCGGCGAAAAGGTCCCCGAATGTGTCGCCGCGATATACGTTTGCGCCCCATAGGTCCAAATAATTCATAGAATTGTCATCGGCGTTTTTAGAGGCATCTCCGATATTATCGATAGCGCCGTTGGCCGTAGTCACCGGATGATAATTCTCTCCCTCGATCCTGAAAGCCACCTTGGCCATGTCATTGAGCAGGCTATACCATGAGGACAGGTCTCCCTTGTACCAGACGTTCTGCTCGTTGCCGACAGCCCACATCAAGACAGCCGGATGGTCCTTAAACTCTTTCACGTAGTCTTCGAACTCCCCGATAATCCTCTTCCTGTGCAACGGATTGGAATAATCGAGTGTGTACGGGCTTATCCAGATACCCATGATGACATAGACGGGGTCTTTCCCGCCGTTATAGGCGGCATCCAGGAATCCCCTGCTTGTCACCTTTGCCCATGTGCGGATCGTATTACAATGCATATCTCTGAGTAATTTAAAATCACGGTTATAGATATTCGCGTCGGAAAATATATCATACTCGCCCACATTATATCCGATCGGCGTCGGCTGATAGGCGATGCCTTTGATGAAAAAGGGTCTGCCCTCCACCAAAAGTTCTTTTCCTTTTATCTGAACCGGGCCTTTGCTTATCGGTTTTTTTGCCGGCAGGCCTTCTGCGGCATCTAATTCGACTTCCCAGATAGAGTAACCCCACTGGGTAGTCCTCTTTGTGCAGTATATACGGATGAACTTCGCCTCCGCCGGAGTGAGATCAACGACTCTTTCTTCCGCCTTTTTGCCGTCCGTAACGGTAGCCGCGGTCTTCCACTCCCGCCCATCCGCGGATAACTGCACCTGATAACCGGCGGCTGATGCCGCCTCCCAGATGATCTTTACTCTCTTGATGGGCCTTGGCCTTTCTAATTCTATGGTCAGCCAGGCAGGGTCCACTCCGTGAACCGACTCCCATCGCGTGGAGAGATTGCCGTCTACCGCCGCCTCGGGGCCCACGCTATCGGGATGGCTGGATGAAGCCGTAACTTTGGCGATACCCTTTTCTCTTAAAACAGCGAGGTCTATTACCTCGGGCTCTGCCTGGGAATATTTGGCTTCCAGATTGTACGGCCGCGCCCATCTTTCCTGAAGGGTATAACAAACTTTGCGCGGAATAATTTTATCTACGCCGCTTTCTGTCTTCTCGACTGCAACAAGACCCCACCACTCTTCGTTGGAATAATTATCGGGATGGCTCTTTCCCCATGTATCGGTGGCATAGCCGCCGAAATCGTGAGCGGAAGGATCGCCCGCCTTCCACCATTCGTCCGAATAAGCCATTAAAGTGGCTCCGATGCAGACGCTCGACCCGGCGATCTCGTCCCAGTTATTGCCTATCCAGTCCGCCTGCGCATCCTGCTGTTCTTTTTTGTTAACGTGGTCCCAGGCGTCGATGCCATACTCCGCCAGCCAGAGAGGCTTCTTGCTTTTGCGGGCGAACTGGCCGAAAAAATTGCCCATCGCGGACTTCTCAAAAGAATATCCTATATATATGTTCGCGCCCCAGATATCTATATACGCCATCGATCTGTCATCGGCCTTCTTCGAGGGGTCGCCTACATTGAAGATGTGGCCGTTGACTATAGCGACGGGATGGCGGTTCTTTCCTTCAAGGTCGCGGGCCTCCTTCGCCATCTCGTTGGCCATGACATACCAATCCGTTATATCCCTCCCCCTATAATGATAATTGTCCTCGTTGCCGATAGCCCAGAATAAAATAGCGGGATGGTCCTTATAGGCCGAAACATACTCCTTGAACTGGCCGATGATCCTTGCCCTGTTTTCGGGATCGGAAAATTCCACGTCGTCGGCATAGGGCTTAAAACCGGCTATGACTTTGATGCCGTATTTCTGCGCGCAGTCTAAGAGCGCCCTGTTGACCTCGCCCCATGTCCGGATGGTATTGCAATTCATGCTCTTCAACAGGGAGAAGTCACGCTCCAGGATCTTCGGGTCCTGGGGTATAAAGGGCCAGCTGCCGACCGGGGTGGGCTGATAACCCACGCCTTTTATAAGGTAAGGTTCGTATTTTCCGTCCCCTTCAAAATCTACGAGCAGCCTTCTGCCTTCGACTTTTACGGGAGCCGATGAAGGGACTGTTTCGGCTATCGATTGCGCGCTTACGAAAGAAATGAAAAAAATACCCAGCCACGCAAATGTCTTTATGAGGTTTTTCATGAGATAAGGATTTACGGGTTATTTGTAAAAATAAAATCGTCTATATAGACCGCGTCGCCCTTCTCGTTGCTGACATCGGGGCCGAAGGCGATACTGATATTATCAAGCGCGGTCAGGTCGACTTTCCCCTTGATCTTATCCAACGGGACGACTATCTTTTGCCAGCTCGTGGTGGCGTCCGGGACTTTATAGTTGTATTGCGGCATATAGCTTATGGCATTCGCGTCCCTGAAAGTGACTTCCATGTGCTCGCCGCCCTTCTCTCCCCTTACCCAGAAAGTAAGGTATTTATACTGCGAGACGTCTTTACTGTCGACCTTTACCGGAACAGGGACGGCATCTGTCACCATACCCATATCCATCCCGAAACTCCCCCAACTCTCGGCCGCTTTAGCCCCGAGGCCGTTGACCAGCCTGAAAGACTGTCTTCCGCCGTGGACGTTATCTTTAGAATAACCGACCGTATCCGGCGCGTATACCCAACTGTAAGGGACTGTCGCTTTATCTTCCCACTTCGGTTCAAGCGAACCATAGACACCCATCTGCCCGCCTACATTATTCGGCCATTTCTCAAAATCCGCTATGACCAAGTCGTTTCCCGCGCATAGCGCGTTGCCGCCGAAACCAACGATAAAGGTTAACGTTAAACCCAAAACTAAAACAGCGGTTCTTCCCATTTCACGCACCCCCTTCCGAATCATGACCTCTGGTTTAAAAGTTTAACACAACATCGAAAAATATCAAGGCATTTAAACAAGAAAACGGGCTCCGAAAAAATAATGGTCTGCTTTCCCGGAGCCCATTGACCGATCTTAGCTTTTCTTTCTCGTTAACCCAAACAACCCGAGGATGCCTGAACCAAGAAGAATCATACTGGCCGGTTCGGGAACCGGATTAAACGACATATCATCGGTGTAGATAGCGCTGTTAGCCACATACGAATTGTTCGTGGTCAATGCCAGGACCGCCGCAGCCCTGATCGCGCCGGCAGGCGCAACAGGTGTGGTGACAGAAAGTAAATGCCACGTACTCGCTGCATAAGCGTTCGTAAAGGCGGTGCTCTCGTCGGTCCGCAATGGGCTGGCAGCCGGATCCAGCGAATCAAACCATTTGACCTGCAGTTTCGCTAAGTTGCCATTGTCTAGCGCCTCGCTGCCCGCCTTCCACTGGAAATAACCGCTTAAGACATAAGGGACGCCGAAGTCTATGCCGGTAAAATCTTCATTGAAGTAAGCGTAATCGGTCGCCAGACCGCCCCATATCACCGTCTTCGCGGATTTACTTCCGGATCTCGCGGCAGTGTTGTTGTAGAATGCGGCACCATTTGAACCACCGCTCCACGTCCACGGGCCGTCCTTTATCTCAACGGCGCTCCCACCGAGTTCGAATCCCGGATCGCTAAGTAAATTAGCGGAAGCCTGTGCCTGCAACCCAACTAACCCGAAGCCTAAAATCAAAACCGCTAAAACTAATTTCCTCATTATTGTTTCACCCCCTTTCTTCTTTAATATAGGTTAAGGTTAATCGTTTTCCTTTATTTGCCTTAAAAACGGGCCGCTTCACGGGCCCCTGAGAGGGAGGAAATCGATTTCCTTAACTTCACAAAGAATATCACACCGCTATCTTGTTGTCAAGAATAATGTTTTGCTAAAATATAGTATTTTTTTGATTAGTTCTGTTTGGCGGGTTTTATATCAAAAACGGTTATTTCGGGCCGCGCGAAAAATCTTGCCGTTAAAAGGACTTTCCCTTCCAATCCTATTCCCCTGTTTACATAGAGCGTTATGCCATTAACGGAATACTTACCCGATTCATATTTTTTGCCGTATTTTGAAAGCGTCAATATGGCGCCGTAGAAAGGAAACGCCACCTGTCCCCCGTGCGTGTGACCGGCAAGATACAAATCCACATTGACACCCTTCAGGTCCTCGATCAAATCGGGCTTATGGCATAAAAAGATGCTGTAAGGACCGGCCGGCACTTTCGTAAGCACTTCGCGCCACCGGTTCGAATGTCCATAACGCAATCCCGAAATAAAAAACGGCTCGCCATCCTTTGTCAACCGGATACTTTCTTCCTTCAACAAATGAAAGCCGGTATCATAAAATAAGTCCAGCCCGCGCGCAACCGCCAGATCGTCGTTTCCCGTCACCGCATATTTACCGATTCCGGCTTTTATCCTTCCCATGGTATCCCTGAATACCGGCAACGCCTGAGGTACGTTTAAACTGTCGCCTGTATATACTACAAGGTCCGGTTTCAGCGAGTTGATTATCTCCACCATCTTATTTTCGTTTAGTATCTTCATTTCGCAATGCAAATCGGAAATCTGCACGATCCGCAGGCTTGTATGCTTGAGTTTTGCGGTAGGGACCTCGATGACTTTAACTTCTATCCAGCGGGGTTCGATAAAATATCCGTAAAGAATACAAAATATCCCGATTACCGCCAAAAAATGGTTGATGACGGCTGATTTAGCGCGTAAGGCGGGCGGATGTCCTTCTTTCCGGGACCTATTCCTTAAAAATTCCGCTAATAGGAATATCTCCCTTATATATACCGCCGCGACTACGGTTACGAATAGAATAACCGATATAAGCTGCCAAATCACCGCTTGACGAGCACTCTATAAAGAGTGAAGGCAACTATCAGGTAAGCAACTACTCTAATTGCGACTAAAAGATCGGTCAAGCATCCGTGAAGACCGAGTATGGTTATGATATGCGATACGCCGAAAAGCCCGAAAGCTACTCCGATGGCCAAGGAAAGCCTATACCTGCGTTTTACATAACCCAAGATGCCCAATATCAGTATCGCGAAGCACAGGACCGTATTTATTACGTCTATCGAACCGCAGTTAACCATCATCGCCTAACACCTCCTTTGGTTAAAATATAACAGGAATCGGCGAAAATGACAAGCGCTAAATAATCTTGCGATACGGCGAATTATCCTGTATAATAAAAACAATCGCGGCAAAAATTATTATGATAAACTCCATAAAATTTATACCTTTTATGCTTTTTATGCTTGCGATACTCTCCGTGGCGGGCTGTCAGACGCTCAAAGCGCCTTCAACTATGTATGAAGAGTGGAAGCCCACTGTCACAATGCCACCCGACGGTGTCTGGGGCTCCGTCCTTGAGCAAAAAATCGATTCTTCCAAGCCTCTCGCGTTAGTCGAACTCGTGGATATAGCGCTGCATAATAACCCCTCTACGCGCCAAGCATGGGATGCCGCGCGCGCGGCCGAAGCCAAAAAAAGACAGGCAGAGAGCGCCCTTTATCCGGAGGTAACGGTCTCCGCCTCTCTTGATAAAGACAGGGTGGTCTCTCACCCGAAATCATCCTTATACAACGTAAATTCCTTGGGCTACGGACCCAGCGCTGAGATCACTTATTTGATACTTGATTTCGGGGGAAGGGCCGCTACTATAGACGCGGCTTATGAGGCGATGATAGCGGCGAACTTCCAATTCAATCAGGCGTTCCAGGACCTCCTTCTGGCGGTAGAGACGTCTTATTACGAACTCCATAGCTCATATTCAAGCTTAAAGGCGGCGGAAGCCGACCTCGAGAACGCCAAGACGTCTTTCGTAGCGGCGCGGCAGAGATACGAGGTAGGATTGGCCGCGCGGCTCGATATGCTCCAAGCCAAATCAAATTACGAGAACTCCCTTTTCAATCTGGAGGTCGCCAAAGGCGGAGTCAAGACCGCAAAGGCGAACCTGGCGAAGACGATCGGTTTCCCGGCCGATACGCCTTTTGAGATAGCCGAACCGACCGGCGAGATACCGAGGGAGATAGCTGAAGAGAACGTGAGTCTGCTCATAAAAGAAGCGATAGAAAAAAGGCCTGATATAGCGTCTCTCCAGGCAAGCCTGCGCGCGAAGCAGGCACTTACGAAAGCCGCCAACTCCGATCTATGGCCCAAATTAAACAGCGACGGAAGCGCGGACTTAACTTGGTATAAATTCCCCGGTGCTCAAAACTTAAGAGCTGAACACCAGTACGGATACACCGCCGCATTAACTATCGACTGGGACGTATTCGACGGTTTCTATAATCTCAATAAAGCGCGCGAGGCCAGGATAGAGGCGGAGGCTGAGCGGTCAAGGCTGATAGAGGCCGAGCTCGAGGC
>JAGUXU010000062.1 GCA_020061685.1 Candidatus Omnitrophota bacterium | reverse complement strand
AGAGACCGATATGACGGCAAAGCTGGCAGATGAAGTAAAATCCCAGATGCTCACCCTGATCCCTTTAAATAGATTCGGCAAAGCAAGCGATGTGGCGAAAGTGGCTCTGTTTTTGGCATCGGACGCGTCGTCCTATATAACGGGCCAGGTGATTCAAGTCGACGGCGGAATGGTGATGTAATCAAAAGGAGGAATCAAAGACATGTCAGCTGTTGGAGATAAAGTAAGAGCGATAATAGCCAAACAGTTAGGTGTAAAATTGGAAGAAGTGACCCCCCAGGCCACATTCATTGATGACCTGGGAGCCGATTCGCTGGATACGGTTGAGATAGTAATGGCGCTGGAAGAGGAATTCAAGATAGAGATTCCGGACGAAGACGCCGAGAAGATGACCAATGTCGGCGAGGCCATAAAATATATAGAAGAAAAATCGGGCGCCAAGGCCTAAATCAATATTAATGGAAAAAAGAAGAGTAGTAGTCACCGGCTTAGGCGCCGTTACTCCGTTGGGCAATTCCAAGGACGAGTTTTGGAAGGGCCTCCTCGAGGGGAAGAGCGGAGTAGGAAGACTGACGCATTTTGATCCCACCGGATTCGATTGCCAGATCGCGGCCGAACTAAAGAATTTCGATCCTTCCAAATTTATAACCAATCCCAAAGAATTAAGAAGGATGGAACGTTTTGTCCAGTTCGCGGTATATTCGGCCATGATGGCGGTCAAAGACGCCAAGCTTGACATATCCAAAGAAGACCCTTACCGCGTAGGCGTCATAGTCGGCTCCGGCATAGGCGGATTAAAGATAATTCAGGACCAGGCCATCGTCTGGCATGAAAGAGGTCCCTCGAGGTTAGCCCCGCTTTTGATCCCGATGCTTATCGTGAATATGGCGCCGGGACAGATCTCGATCACGCTGGGAATAAAAGGGCCTAATTCATGCATCGCCACCGCCTGCGCGACGGGAAACCACTCGATCGGGGAGGCGTTCAGGATAATACAACACGGCTATGCCGATGTGATGATATCCGGAGGGACCGAGGCGGCGATAATCGAGACGGCCATCGGAGGTTTCTGCGCGCTTAAGGCGCTTTCAAAAAGAAACGACGACCCCGAACACGCAAGCCGCCCCTTTGACAAGGGCCGCGACGGATTTGTGATGGGAGAGGGCTGCGGTATCGCGATACTTGAATCTTTGGAGCACGCGCAAAAACGCGGCGCGGCGATCTACGCGGAAGTGGCGGGTTACGGGATGTCAGGCGACGCTTATCATATGACGGCCCCTGACCCGGACGGCGAGGGCGCTGCCGCGTGCATGAGGTTCGCGCTTAAAGACGGCGGCATAAAGACGGAAGAGGTATCATATATAAACGCCCACGGCACATCGACACAACTTAATGATAAGATAGAGACATTGGCCATAAAGAAAGTATTCGGCCAGCACGCATATAAAATACCGGTAAGTTCCACCAAATCGATGACCGGGCATCTCTTGGGCGCGGCGGGCGGGGTCGAATTCATCGCCAGCGCGCTTGCGGTCAAGGAAGACATGATTCCGCCGACCACAAATTATGAGACACCGGATCCGGAATGCGACCTGGACTACGTCCCCAATAAGGCAAGAAAGGCCAAGGTCAATGTGGCGATCTCGAATGCCTTTGGTTTCGGCGGGCACAATGCCTGCATAGCAGTAAAGAAATTTGAAGCGTAAAACTCAAAGCGCAAAGCGCAAAACTAAAGTTCAAAGTTTTAAGTTTTAAATTTTGGCTTTGCGTTTTTCGCTTTACATTTCGCGTTAACATAATCAAAGGAGTCTATCATGGACTATTTATTGACCGAAGAACAGGTGATGATACGCGACTTGGCGCGCAAGATCGCGGTCGAGAAGATCGCCCCGGTCGCGGCCGAGTATGACGAGAAAGAGGAGTTCCCGTGGCCTATAATAAAGATCCTCGCGGAAGCCGACCTCTGCGGCGTATATATAGAGGAAAAATACGGCGGGATGGGCGGCGGCGCCATGGAACTCTGCCTTGTGACCGAAGAGCTCTCGCGGGCCTGCGGCGGCATCGCGATATCATTCGCGGCGACGGCGCTGGGGACTTATCCGATAATCCTGTTCGGCAATGACGCGCAGAAACAGAAATATCTGCCGGATATCGCGAGCGGCAAGAGGCTTGCGGCCTTCGGGCTGACGGAAGCCGGCGCGGGCTCGGATGCGGGCGCTATCGCCACGACCGCGAGAAAAGAAGGCGATCACTATATATTAAACGGCACCAAGCAATGGATAACCAACGGCGGCGAAGCCGAAGTCTATACGGTCGTCGCGATGACAGACAGGGCCAAGGGCGCGCGGGGCGCAAGCACCTTTATAGTAGAGAAGGGCACGCCGGGTTTTGATTTCGGAAAGAAAGAGAAGAAACTGGGGATACGTGCCTCGGCTACCCGCGAACTGGTCTTTAATGAATGCAAGGTCCCGAAAGAGAATTTATTGGGGCGCGAAGGCATGGGATTCATAGTCGCGATGCACACCTTCGATAAGTCGCGTCCGGGGGTCGCCGCGCAGGCGGTCGGTATCGCGCAGGGAGCGCTCGACCACGCCGTGAAGTACTCGCGTGAGAGAAAGCAGTTCGGAAAGCCGATATCGGGTTTTCAGGGCATACAGTTTATGCTGGCGGATATGGCTACCGAGTTAGAGGCCGCAAGGGCGCTGACTTACGCCGTGGCAAGGATGGTGGATTCCGGCGCCAAGGATGTGGCGAAGGAGTCGGCGATGGCGAAACTCTTCGCTTCCGATACGGCGATGAAGGTCACCACCGACGCGGTCCAGGTGCTCGGCGGATACGGTTATATGCGCGATTATCCGGTGGAAAAGTATATGCGCGACGCCAAGATAACACAGATATATGAAGGCACGAACCAGATACAGCGCTCCATCATAGCGATGGAGTTGATCAAGGAGCGTCTGAGGTAATGAACATCATAGTCTGTATAAAACAGGTCCCCGACACGCAGGATATCAGGATAAATCCCGAGACGAACACTTTGATGCGCGAAGGCGTGCAGTCGATAGTCAATCCTTTCGATATGTACGCCATCGAGGAGGCCTTGAGGATAAAGGAAAAATTGGGCGGGAAAGTCACCATTATCTCGATGGGCCCCGAACAGGCGACCGAGGCATTGCGCGAAGCGGTCTCGATGGGCGCAGACGAGATAGTCCTCATGACGGACCGCGCGTTTGCCGGAGCCGACACGTGGGTGACCAGCTATACGCTTGCGAAGGGGATCGAAAAGTTGGGCAAATATGACCTGATAATCTGCGGCAAGCAGGCCATAGACGGAGATACCGCGCAGGTCGGACCCGGTATCGCCGCGCAGCTTGATATCCCGCAGGTCACATACGTCAAGAAGACGGAAGAGATAAAAGAAGGCTCGGCCAGGTTCGAACGCATGACCGAGGAAGGTTATGAAATTATCGAGACGCCGCTTCCGTGCCTCATCACCGTTGTCAAGGAGATAAACATCCCCCGGCTGCCTTCCCTTAAAGGGAAGATCCGCGCAAAACAGGCGCCCGTCGTCAAGCTTACCGCCAAGGACATAAACGCCGAAGCCGATAAACTCGGCTTGAAAGGTTCGCCGACGGTCGTAGATAAGATTTTCGCTCCTCAAAAGAGGACCGGAGGACAGATATTGCAGGGAGAGACGCAGGAAGTGGTAAATAAACTTGTGGATGCGGTTAAGGATATAATCATAGCTTCCGGGAAGACTTAGAATGGGACAGGGAAAAGACAGATCGATAGAGATAATAGTAGATAAATGCACGGGTTGCACATTGTGCGTGCGCAGCTGTCCGTTCGGCGCCATCCGGATGGAGAACAAGAAAGCGGTCATCGATTATACCAAATGCACGCTTTGCGGCGCCTGTTTCCCGGTCTGTAAATTCAACGCCATAAAATTCGAGAAGGGTGAAGAAGCAAAGGCCCCGCTCGGTGACTATAAAGGCGTCTGGGTATTCGGCGAGCAGAAGAAGGGCGTGGTGCAGAGTGTGGCCTTCGAGCTTTTGGGGGAAGGCAGAAAACTCGCGGATCAATTGGGCACAGAGCTCGCCTGCGTCTTGATAGGCGAGGGCATGCAGCAGAAAGCGGAGGAGCTCTTCTGGCGCGGGGCCGACAAGGTCTATTTGGTGGAAGACCCGAGGCTGAAAAATTATCAGGATGAACCCTATACGAATATAATAGTAGAGTTGATAAAAGAGTTCAAACCCGAGGTGGTCCTGTACGGCGCTACCTCTATCGGCAGATCGCTGGCTTCACGCATCGCGGTCAAGGTATATACGGGCCTGACAGCCGATTGCACCAAACTGGATATAGATAAAGAGAAGCACCTGCTTCTCCAGACGCGTCCCGCGTTCGGCGGGAATATCATGGCGACGATACTTTGCACGAATTACCGTCCGCAGATGGCGACTGTCCGCCATAAGGTGATGAAGGAATTGACGCTGGACAAATCGCGGAAAGGCCAGGTAATAAAGAAGGCCTATCCGGACAGCGTATACGCCTCACGCACGAAATTAGTCGATATAGTCGAAGAGATATCCGAGACCGTCAATTTAGCCGAAGCCAATATAATAGTCTCGGGCGGCAGGGGGCTTGGCAAGGCCGAAGGATTTAAGATGATCGAGGAACTCGCCAAGGTCTTGGGCGGAGCCGTCGGCGCATCGCGTTCGGCGGTAGATTCCGAATGGATACCTTATTCCCATCAGGTAGGCCAGACGGGTAAGACCGTATGCCCCAAGGTCTATTTCGCGTGCGGGATCTCGGGCCAGATACAGCATCTGGCGGGCATGTCGTCTTCGGATGTGATAGTGGCTATAAACAAAGATCCCAACGCGCCCATTTTCTCGGTGGCGACCTACGGTATAGTCGGCGATGTCTACGAAGTCGTTCCAGCCCTAACTCAAAAATTCAGAGAAATCTTAAAGAAGTAATCCGGGATAATAAACAACTAAAACAAGTGGAAATATTGCCCTCGTGGGAATAAAGGCGTCATTTTATTTTATGCCTTTATTTTTGCCGTTTTGTATGATATATTTAGATAGTTGGGGGGTAAGGAAGGATGCTAAAAAATAACCTCGGGGTATTTTTATTAGTCCTGTGCTGTCTTTACCTTTTTCCCACCTCTTCCTCCGCAGAGAACTTTATCCTTAATAATAGTTTCGAAGAGACCCTGGGCAGTAAGAATCCCGGCGCGTTCGGAGACTATGACGGTATCCGGTACTGGTTGCGATGGTTGCAGCAAAACAGCGAGCGTTCGGATCTTGCCGCACATAGCGGCAAATACTCGTTTAAGGCCTGGGCGAACGGCGGCATATATCAGAATTTCGCGGCGCCGATAGAAAAAGGAAAGACCTACCAGATCGATTGTTATATGTATACCTTATCCAAAGACCGCCTTAAGGGCGGTTCTTACGGTCTCGTAAAATTAGAATGGTTAAATACAAACGGCGCGGTGATAGAGGACCTGACGGTTAAGAGCCCGCGTTTTGACAGCAATATGTCACCCGATACCTGGCACCTGATCTCCGTTCAGGGGAGTGCCCCCGAAAATGCGGCAAACGGACGTATAGCTTTAGAGTTCATATCCTCTCCTGGAGGTGCGGGCGCCGTATTCTGGGACGATGCGGAAGTGAAGATCCCCGAAGGCGGGGCAACGCAATTGACGGTCTCCAAAGAGGATATCAAGACGGAAGAGGCATCAAAGGAAGAGGCATCAAAAGAAGAGGCATCAAAAGAAGAGACGCCGGAAGAAAAAGAGGACGAGACTATAGATTGGGAATGGTAAAGCCCCTTTTATCTGCTGTGTTGATTTCTTTGGCGATATTCAGTTCAATAAATTCAGCAGATGCCGAGACAGACAGTGAGTTGTTTTCCCGCGGCGAAAATTTTTTAAGTAACGGCGACGCCTCCGGCGCCGTAAAAACCTTTCAAACCCTGATCGATAAATACCCCTATAGCAAATTCATTCCGTACGCCCTTTACGATCAGGCCCTCGCTTTTTTGGAGACCGGCGAATACCAACGGGCGGAAGCGAATCTCAAGAGGATAGGCAAAGACTTTTCATATCTGAAGGATCTAATACCGAAGGCCGAGTTTGGGCTGGCGGAATGCTATTTAAGGACGGGAAGAGATAGCCTGGCAGATTCGCTCTATAACGCCTCCATATCCAAAGACCCATCCAAGGCCCCGGATGTGCTTTTTAGCAAGGCGTGGACCTATTATAAGCAGGATAAGCGGGATCTGGCGGCCGCATTTTTTAAGAGAATGTTCGAACGTTATCCGGCCGACCAGAGGGCCCTGGACGCGAAATTCATGCTGGCCAGTATCTACAAGGAGCAGGGAAAGTATAAAAAAGCGGTAGGTGTTTTTAAGACGATCCCAAAGAATTCAAGATTGGCGAATGATGTCTATTTTAATCTGGGCGAGATCGCGTTTAAGGTCAAGAATTATTCCAAGGCGGTAAAGTTTTTCCGCAATGTAAAGCCCAAGAGCGAGGTCTTCGGGGAAAAATCGGATCTCTCGGAACTCGCCCGCTACCAGATGGGGTTGGCTTATTATGAACAGGGCGAGATATATGAGACGCGGATAGTATGCGAAGATTTCCTGGAGAGATATCCCGAAAGCAAATTGATAAAAGACGTGCGCCATCTGCTGGTCCTCGCTTATTTAAAACAAAGAAAGACCGACGAAGCGGTCCGGGCATATAAAGATTACGCTACCCTTGACCCGCAGGAGGCGCGGCAGCTTAATATAGATTTCTTCATAGGAGAATCCTTTTATGAAAGGGGAGAATACAAGGAGGCGATAGAGTTTTATCAAAAGCAGCTTGCGGAATCCAAGGAGGCCGAGTATACCGAGAAGAGCCTGGCGAGATTAGGGGAAAGCTATTTTCACCTTAATGACTATGCTAAGGCAGAAGAGGCCTATAAGGAATATCTTAAAAAGTATCCGAACGGCCCGTCAGCGCCGCATTTCGCCTTTAGGCTGGCGTATGTCTTCGCGACCCAGAAGAATTACGCCTCGGCACTTAAGCTCTATAAAAGGATCGAGGAGGAATTCCCTGACCTGGAGTATATAGACAACGTGGTCTACAATATAGGCTGGTGTTATTCCCGGTCGGGAGAGCCGGGCGAGGCGCTGGCGTACTTCAAAAAATTCATAGAGAAATATCCGGAAAACAAATTGGCGCCGGTCACTACGTATGAGATCGGAAACATATATTTTAATAACAGGCAATACGCTCAGGCCGCCGAGTATTATAAACAACTGGTCGAGAAATATCCCAAAAGCGAGGCGATAGAAGCCGCTTCGTACCGGCTCGGCATAAGTTATCTCTATTCCGCGAAAAGGGATGAGGCGTTGAGCGAACTGAAGGTCTTCCTGAACAAGAACCCCACCAGCCCCTTGGCCGTTGAAGTCATAGGCAGCATTTACAATATCTATCTGAACCAGAAAAAATACAAAGAGGGGATCGCGGCTTTTGAGGACTTAGTGAAAAGGCATTCCCAGCAAAAGGCCATCCTGGCGGAATTATACAGCTGCCTTGCAGATCTCTACCTTGTTTCCGGAAATTCGCAGAATGCCGTCAAGACCGTGCGGGAATTGCTGTCGGCATATAATGATTTTTCCGATGCGCCTCCCTCCGAAAACGCCGCTTATACCATCGGCCAGATCCTGATCGAAGCGAACAACGGTCAGGAGGCCGTTGGATTTTATAGCAATATTTTAGCCAAATATAAAGATGATGCGCTTTCCGAAGTATCTTTATTCGGGAGGGGGCAGGCATATATGAAGCTGAAATCATGGCAGGATGCAGCCGGGGATTTCAGTGAATTGATGTTTAAATTTCCCGGCACAAAATATGCAAGCAGGGCAAAATTGGGGATCGCTAATTCCTATTATAATCGCGATATCTTCAGCGAGGCGGTCAGATACTACAAGGATGTCGTCGATAATTATAAAGACGAGACGACCGCCGAGGCCCTTTTCAAATTGGACAACAGCTATTTTGCGCAGAAAAAGTACGCCGAATCCTTGCCAAATTTCCAGCGGGTTGCTATACTATATCCGCATCGCGAAGAATTGGCCGCAGAGTCTTTATTTAAAGCCGGGGAATGCCAGGACAAGCTGGGAAACAAGCAGGAAGAGAAAGTTCTATACGAGAGACTCGTAGCCAAATACCCCAAAAGCGAAGAGGCCAAAAAAGCGCAGGAGAGGTTAAGGTCGTTAAAATAATGACGGTCAGAAGATTTAAGCTGTTTTTTAAGTTTTTATTTATCTGCCTTCTGGTAAGATGCTCTTTATCTTTTGCGCAGGACGAGATAATATTAAAGAACGGCAACGTCATAAAAGGCTCTATAGTAGCGGCGGATAAATCCGGCCTGAAGATGGAGATCTCCGAACCCAAGGCGATCATAGTCGTGCCGCAGGCGAGCGTAGATAGGTTCAAGATAGAGATGCCGGATTCCTTCCGTATAGCCGAGGATTATTACCTCTCTAAAAAATATGAACCGGCTTATGAGCTCTATTTAAAGACGATCCAGAAATACGGGGGGTTTAGCTGGGGCGAAGAGGCTTATTTTAAGGCGGCCGATTGCCGGGTAAAGGCAGGCGATATCCCCAAAGCGATAGGGCTCTATAATGATTACATCGGCAATTATCCGGACGCCAAATCGGTAAATAAAGCCAGGATGAATTTAGCGGTCCTTTTATCCGGAAAGGGTGATTACGACGGCGCCGTCAAGACCTACGATGCGGTAATACGTTCAAAAGACGAGGCAAGCCGTCCCGCCGCCTATTACGGGAGCGCAGAGTCCTATTTCGCCAAAGGGGAGTATGAACAGGCGCTGGTTAATTATCTAAGGATCGTCGTGCTCTATTATGACAGGAGCGATCTGGTCGCGAAGGCCAAATTCAGGACAGGGGAATGTTATGAAAAATTAGAGGAAGGCGCGAAAGCGTTGGCGACTTACAGGGAGATAATTACCGAATTTCCTAGGAGTGACTTTGCCAACAAATCGAAAACTAAGGTGAAGGACCTAGAGGAAAGGGGGAAGAAAGATGCTACGTAAAAGTGAGGTAAGGGTTATCGGTTTTGTATCGTTGTCGATGATGATTTTATTTGCGTTTTCCGCGATGGCGGAAGACGCTGCCGCCACATCCACGCCGAAAGCCATGACATTATGGGATACATGGGTAGCCGGCGGCTGGTGCATGCCTTTTATCGGATTATGCTCGGTGTTCGGCGTCGCCCTGATTATAGAGATGTTCATCGTATTGCGCAAATCTACGATGATGCCGGCTGATTACCTGATGGCGGTCAAGACGGCGATAAAGAGCGGGGATATACAGGGGGCAATAAATTTAGGCACCCTGAGAAAAGGTTTCCTGTCCAATGTCGTCCAGGCAGGGCTCGAAAAAAACGGCCAGGACCTGCAGATCATCCAGGATTCGATGACCAGTGTAGGCGTAAAAGAGGCGACGATGCTCCAGCAGAGGATAGGCTACCTTTCATCGATAGGCACGATCTCGCCGATGCTCGGCCTGCTCGGGACAGTCTTTGGTATGATCTCATCGTTCAATGTGATCGCCTTCCAGGCGGGGCTGGGAAAGCCGACGTTATTGGCCAAGGGTGTCTCCGAGGCCCTGATCACGACCGCGTTCGGGTTGATCGTGGGTATTCCGGTCATGGCTTTCTATTTTTATTTCCGTAATAAGGCCAATGAGATAACCACGGAGATAGAGATCAATGCCAGCGAGGTCGCGCTGTTGCTGGCAGGAAAGACAAAGGGATAAAGAGATGAGATTCACAAAAAGAGCGCAGGAAGAGCCCGGGTTCCAGATGGCGCCGATGATAGACTGCGTATTCCTGTTGCTGATATATTTCATGTGCGTGTCCAGTTTCCATCAATTGGAATCGATCGAAAGCATACAATTGCCTGTCGCGGACCAATCCCGGGCCGCTGAAGGAGCGGAGCCGAGGCTCTCAATAAATATTAAACCTGACGGGGCGATAGTCATGAACCAGGGTATATACGAGCCCGAACAACTCGCGGACGTATTGTCCAAGACCGGAATAAAACAAACGATTGTAATAAGAGCGGATAAAGCTGTTCCGCATAGCAGGGTCCTCGATGTTTTGAGCGCCTGCGCCGCGGCCGGGATCTGGGACATATCGTTTGCTACCTATCAGGAAGAGCCAAGAAAATGAGGCGGGGAAAATGAGATTTTTTAAGGGCAGTAACGAGGAGCCGGGGTTCCAGATGGCGCCGATGATAGACTGCGTATTCCTCCTGCTGATATTCTTCATGTGTTCTTCCAGCTTCACCGCGCCTGAGGCCCAACTGAACATAGATCTCCCGGCAGTATCAAGCAAGACGCAGGCAAAGATCGGGGAAGACGTGGTAGTGAATGTCCTGTCGGACGGCAGCGTGATGGTGAATGAGAAACAATACGGAAGTTCCAAATCGAAGGATCTTCCCGAATTGGTGGCGATGTTGACCGATTTGACCCAGATATTTGAAACGCAGCCGGTCATAATATTCGCCGACCCGGATGTCTCGCATGAAAGGGTAGTAGACAGATCGGAAGAGCGT
>JAGUXU010000107.1 GCA_020061685.1 Candidatus Omnitrophota bacterium | reverse complement strand
TACGAATCAAGGAAGCAGTTGCACGATTATTTTTACCGTATCGTGCAATCGCTGGTGCGCAGCATCGAGGCAAAAGACAGTTACACCCGCGGACATTCCGACAGGGTCGCCGAGTACGCGCAGAAGATAGCCTTAAAGATGGGCTTTTCACGCGAAAAGGCCGAGATGGTCAAAAAAGTGGCGCAACTCCACGATATAGGGAAGCTGGGGATAGACGAAAGGATATTGAACAAGGTAGAAAAACTCACCGATGAGGAATGGGGCATGATCAAAAAACATCCCGAGACTGGAGAGGAGATCTTAAAGCCGGTATTTCTGGACGAAAAGATGCTGGCGCTGGTAAGGTCGCACCACGAACGCTACGATGGGACAGGCTATCCGGACGGTCTTAAGGGAGATAAGACCGATATATTGGCCCAGATCGTATCGGTCGCCGATTCCTATGACGCGATGACCTCCACCCGCGCTTACAGGAAGTCCTTGACCAAGGAAGAGGCCGTGGCGGAACTTAAGAAGAACAGCGGCACCCAGTTTAACCCTAAGGTCGCGGCGGCTTTTCTCGAGGTCTTAGGGGAAGAGTAAAAACATAAAAAAAGGAGACGAAGATGTTCAGAGAAAAGATAAAAGTGTTGGATTGCACGGTAAGGGACGGTGGCCTTATAAATAACCACGATTTCGACCACCGCTTTGTCCGCGCCGTTTACAAGGCCATCGCGGAGTCGGGCGTTGATTATATGGAGATAGGTTACAAGAATTCCAAAAAATTGTTCTCTCCGAAGGATTACGGCACGTGGAAATTCTGCGATGACGAGGATATAAAGAAGGTCAAGGAGGGGATAGAATCCAAGACGAAGATCTCCGTCATGGTGGACGTGGACCGCGTGGATATAGAGGACGTAAAGCCGCGCAAGGACAGCCCTGTCGACATGATAAGGGTAGCCACCTATGTCAAGGATATAGATAAGGCGATATTCCTCGTCAACCATTTCGCGGAGAAGGGATATGAGACGACCGTAAACATAATGGCGATATCGAAGGCGCTCGATAACGAGTTGAACGAGGCGCTCCACCAGTTAGAGGAAGAGAGCAAGGCCCGTGTCGTCTATATCGTCGACAGTTACGGGGCCCTGTATCAGGAGACGGTCGAGTTCCTGATAAAGAAGGCGAAGCAGATTCTGAAGACCAAAGAGGTCGGTATGCACGCGCATAATAACCAGCAGCTCGCTTTCGGGAATACCATCGAGGCGATAATACACGACGCCAATTATGTCGACGGCACCATCTACGGATTAGGCAGGGCGGCGGGGAATTGCCCGCTGGAGCTTTTACTGGGCTTCCTGAAGAACCCGAAGTTCGATATACGCCCTATCCTGGACGTGATATCCAAGGAATTTATCCCGTTGCGCGAGAAGATAGAGTGGGGGTATATAATCCCCTACGCGATAACCGGCATCCTCGATGAGCATCCCAGGGCGGCGATGGCCCTGCGCGGCAGCGACAAAAAGGAGAATTACAGGGAATTTTACGAAAGCCTGATAGGTCAGGACCAGGCATAAGAGGTAAAGACTTGAAAGGCGCGATACTCGGGCTTTTATTTTTATTGGCTTGCCCAGGTCTTGGTGCCGAGGAAGCCGTCCTTAAGAAGGCGTCATTCATCCCTCACTGGAGCCCTCAGGCGCAGTTCGCGGGTTATTATGTGGCGCTTGACAAAGGGATCTACAGGAAGTACGGCATCGACGCCGGGATATTGCAGGGCGGCCCGGACTTCTCCTCATGCGAATACCTTAAGGATAAGAAAGCGGATTTTGCTTCCATCTGGCTTTCCCGCGCGATACAGATGCGCTCCGAAGGGGTCAGGCTTATAAATGTCGCGCAGGTCATGCAGCGTTCAGCGCTTATATTGATAGCGAAGAAGTCCGGCGGCATCCATGAGCCGAAGGATCTGAACGGCAAGAAGGTAAGCCTCTGGGAAGGGGATTTTCAGTTGCAGCCGAAGGCCTTCTTCAAGAAATACGGCCTGGACGTAAAGATCGTCCCCCAGTCATATACGATCAACCTCTTCTTAAGGGACGGCGTGGACGCGGTATCCGCTATGTGGTACAACGAGTACCACACCATCATCAACTCGGGGATCGACCCCGATGAATTGACGACCTTCTTTTTCGACGAATATGGATTAAATTTCCCCGAAGACGGCATCTATACGCTCGAAGAGACCTTTCGGAGAGACCCTTCCCTTGTTTACGCGTTTGTTCAGGCTTCGCTTGAGGGCTGGCTATATTCTTTTTCGCATCCTGATGAGGCGGTAGATGTCGTATTGAAATATATGCGCGACGCCAGGATACCCGTCAATAAAGTCCACCAGAAGTGGATGCTGGAGAGGATGAGGGACCTGATATTGCCTAAAGACACATCCGTTATGATCGGCGTACTCGATAGATCGGATTACGAAGTGGTCGCGGGCGTGCTCAGGGAGAACGGTATGATCAAGGATGTGCCGGATTTCGATTCTTTCTTCATAAGGTGTGCCGACCATGCCAAGAGGTAAGAGCATAGAGTTCAAGCTCATATTGTTTTTCTTCGTAAGCGGTATGTTCATCTTCCTGTTGATATTCTCATTTACCTACCGTTTCTCCCGCCATATGATAGAGAAGAACGTCGAGGAGAGCGCCCGGAACCTTACCCAAAGCACGGTCAATAAGATCGAGACCATTCTGTCTTCCGCCCAGAAAGTGCCGGAGAACCTCGCCTATTATCTCGAGAACAGCCCTTACGATAAGGAGCAATTATTGGGGCTTCTTAAGACGGTGGTCGAGAAGAATTCCGAGGTATACGGTTCTACCGTGGCCTTTGAGCCGTACTCGTTCGAAAGAGGGTCTTTGTATTTCGCGCCCTATTACTATAAAAGCGCGGGAGAGATAAAGTTCAGTTATCTGGGCGGCGCGGCATACAGGTATTTTTATCTGGACTGGTATCAGATACCGAAGGAACTTGGAAGCCCTGTGTGGAGCGAGCCGTACTTCGATGTGGGCGGCGGCAATATCATCATGGCGACTTATTCCGCGCCGTTTTATAAAACGGATTCCGGCAAGAGGCGTTTTACGGGGATCGTGACTGCGGATATATCGCTTGAATGGCTGCGGGATATCGTTTCTTCTATCAAGATACTCGATTCGGGCTACGGTTTTCTGATCTCGAGGAACGGTACTATCGTGACCCATCCCCTGAAAGATCTGATAATGCATGAGACGATCTTCAGCGTGGCCGAGGAGCGTGACGACGCGTTATTACGCCGGATAGGCAGGAAGATGATTAGCGGGGAATCGGGCTTTGTCCCGCCTATGAGTATCGTGTCGGGCAAGAAGTCATGGATGTATTATGCGCCCATTCCGTCTACGGGGTGGTCTCTTGCCGTACTTTTTCCGCAGGATGAATTTATGGCGGATATCATAAGGTTAAACCGCGCGATCGCCGTTCTTGGCACGGCCGGGTTATTGCTGCTTTTAGGCACGGTCGTCTTTATCGCCCGTTCCATCGCCGGGCCGTTAAGGGCGATGGCTAAAGCTACGCAAGAGATAGCGACGGGCAATCTGGACGTGGAAGTGCCGTCAGTCAGATCGGACGACGAAGTCGGCAAATTGGCGCAGGCCTTTGAATATATGAAGGTGTCCCTGAAGAGATACATCAAAGAACTTACCGAGACTACCGCTGCCAAGCAGAAGATAGAAAGCGAATTGAGCATAGCCCATCATATCCAGATGAGCATGCTTCCCAAAGTATTTCCCCCCTTCCCGGAGAGACGCGAATTCGATATTTACGCGTTCATCGAGACGGCGAAGGAAGTGGGCGGCGACCTGTATGATTTTTATTTCATAGACAAAGACAGGCTATGTTTTGTGATCGGAGACGTCCTCGGTAAAGGCATCTCATCGGCGCTGTTTATGGCCATGACAACGACCCTCTTTAAGGCCACCGCAGCCAAAGGCATAGGCCCGGACAGGATCCTTGCCCAGGTAGACGCGGAATTGAAGAAGAGCAACGATGAAGATATGTTCCTTACCGCCTTCCTCGGAATACTCAATACGAAGACAGGCGAAGTAGTTTACGCGAACGGCGGCCATAACCCTCCTTTTATAATCCGAAGGAACAGCGAAGCCGTCTTAGTCAAGGAGACGGCAGGTAAAGTGATAGGCGCTTATGAAGGCATGGATTTTGAGACAGGCAGGTTTATCCTGGAGCCCGGCGAAACGCTCTTTATGTATACGGACGGGGTAACGGAGGCCAAGGACGACAAAGGCGGATTCTTTTCCGAAGAAAGGCTGAAGAAGAAACTGGATGATCTGCGGGACCTGCCGTTAAAGGAAGTAGTTTCCGGGGTCTCAAAGGCGATAAAAGATTTTTCTTGCGGCACCGCGCAATCGGATGACATCACTATAATGGCCCTGAAGTTTAACGGCGAGGGCGGATCCGTATAGATTTTTATTGATATAATGCGTCCAAACAAATATAATACCATCAATGCAAAGAAGGAAGAATGCGATGAAGAACGTCTTACTGTTACTCTGTTTTTTTCTTTCTGTTACCAATCTTTCCGAAGGAGCTTCCGAGATGGCTGATGAGATCGTTATACTGGAGACTACGCAGGGCGCTATAGAGGTCAGGCTTATGCCCAAAGTCGCCCCGCTGGCATGCGAGAATTTTGTCGGTCTTGTTCAAAAGGGATATTATGACGGCACTATATTTCATCGGGTCATAAAGGGTTTTATGATACAGGGAGGGGACCCGACGGGTACCGGTAGGGGCGGAAAATCGGTTTGGGGAAAGCCCTTCAATGACGAAGTAAGCCCCGAGGCCAGGTTTGAGAAGCCGGGGCTTTTGGCTATGGCTAACGCCGGCCCCAACACGAACGGCAGCCAGTTTTTTATCACGACGGCAAAGACGCCGTGGCTTGATATGAAACATACGATCTTTGGCGAAGTCGTCTCGGGTTATGATGTAGTCGAGAAGATAGAGAACGCGCCCACCGGCAAATTCGATAAACCACAGGTTGAACAAAAGATCATAAAGGCATACTTGAAGAAGTAAAGGCCCTGTTTAATCTCCCTCCGTAACTTTATACTGGATAATATATAGAGAGGTCCCTATGCCACGGCGAACAGATATCAGGAAGGTCCTGATAGTAGGGTCGGGTCCTATAATCATAGGACAGGCCTGTGAATTCGATTATTCCGGCACGCAGGCATGCAAGGCGCTGCGCGAGGAAGGATACGAGATAGTACTGGTCAATTCCAATCCCGCCACGATCATGACCGATCCCGAGATGGCGGACAAGACTTATATCGAGCCCCTTACCGTAGATAGCCTCGAGAAGATAATAGAGAAAGAAAGGCCGGACGCTATCCTGCCGAACCTGGGCGGACAGACGGGGCTCAATCTCTCTTCCAGCCTTCATAAGGCGGGGATACTGAAAAAATACGGCGTCGAGATCATCGGCGTCAAGGCCGATGCCATCGAGCGAGGTGAAGACCGGCAGGTATTTAAGGATACCATGAAAAAACTCGGCATCTCCGTCCCCCGGTCGGAGATCTGCCATTCCGTAGAGGAAGCCGAGAAGATAGTGGAGAGATTCAAGTATCCCGTTGTCCTTCGGCCCGCCTACACCCTCGGCGGGACAGGCGGCGGTATCGCTTATAACGTCGAGGAATTAAGGACGATCGTGACGCGGGGGTTGGCTGCAAGCATCGTCCATCAGGTACTGGTGGAGGAGGCGGTCATCGGCTGGGAGGAACTTGAGCTCGAAGTCGTAAGGGACCAGAAGGACCAGAAGATAACCGTATGCTTCATCGAGAATATCGACGCGATGGGCATACATACCGGCGACAGTTTCTGCGCGGCGCCGATGCTGACGGTGCCGGCCGAATTACAGAAGCGGATGCAGGACCTTTCCTACAAGATTGTCGATGCTATCGGCGTGGTCGGGGGGACAAATATCCAGTTCGCGCATAACAAGGAAGACGACAGGCTTGTGGTCATCGAGATAAATCCCCGGACCTCACGCTCATCGGCTTTGGCGTCAAAAGCGACAGGGTTCCCCATAGCGCGCATCTCGACGAAACTCGCTGCCGGCCTGACAATGGATGAGATCCCCTACTGGAAAGAAGGCACTCTGGAAAAATACGAACCCAGCGGCGATTATGTAGTCATTAAATTCGCGCGGTGGGCATTCGAGAAATTTCCCAAGGCCAAGGATATTTTAGGGACCCAGATGAAGGCCGTGGGAGAGGTGATGAGCATAGGGAAGACGTTCAAGGAGGCGTTCCAGAAATCCATACGCTCCCTCGAGATAGGAAGATACGGCCTCGGGGGCGCAAAGGATTT
>JAGUXU010000055.1 GCA_020061685.1 Candidatus Omnitrophota bacterium | reverse complement strand
GCCTCATAACCCTGCATCTCAAAGAGGGGTATGTTATAGGCCCTGACGACCTCTTTTATTATAGGCATCTGTTCGATCAATTCATCCGGCATCGGCTTCCTGTGGATCTTATAGTCCTCGAATTTCTTGTGCCTGAAGGTCGGCCCTTTTAAGTCAAACGCTATCGCCAGCGACCCGGGCTTCTCTTCCTTTACTATCTTATTGATCATGCTGATGAACCCGTATACGGCGTTCGTGGGCTGCCCTTTGGAGGTGGACAGGCTCCTTATGGCGTAAAACGCCCTGTAGCAAAATGAATTTCCATCTATCAAAAACAATTTTTCGCGTCTCATAATGATCTAATATTTGGTCTTGACGTATTCCAGCCAGCGCTTTTCAAAATCTTTGACGCCATTGGGGAATTTCCACTGATAGACCTCTTTGAGGGCTTCGTCCGTAGGTCTGCCGTCTTTAAGCTGCCTTAAAAACTGCGAGAATTGCGTCTGCAGGAGCTGCGTCCTCATATAATCTATTACGCTCGCCGACTGGGCGTAGAATAAAGCGATCTCCGCTCTGGAAGGCGGCACAGACTTCATCTTAAATAAATCGGCCAAAGTAAGGAAAATCTCGTCTCTCGCTATCTTCATGACTAATTTCTTGTAATCACGCCCTTCCTCTTCATATTGAGCCATGCCTTCGTGAAGCCACAGCGGGATATCCGCCTTACCGAAATACTCCCTTAATATAAGATGAGTAAGTTCGTGCGGCAAAATCTGGGTTTCTACGCCTTCCGCTCCTTCAAATATCATAAGGACATTTTCATCTTTACGCGCCATGCCGCCCATCCAGTCCAAAGATGCCCTCGCAACCATAGCTTCCTCTTCGTTCTTGAGACCCAGTGGCGCCAGCACCGCATCCAAAAATTCCTTCTGATTCCTGAATATCAGGATCATGCATTTATTATCTTTCTTCTCCCACGGATGGAAATCTGCGGCCCCCAGATGTCGCAATATCTTTTTATAGTTATATTCCGCCTTCCAACTTATATCGTTGGCGAAGTTGCGGTTCTCATGATATATTATAAAGTGGTCCCTCTTTAATTCTTCCTTGGGAAGATTCTTGATCTCTTTGAGGACATCGGAAAACAGACATGGTGAAAATAAAAGAATGAGGGCCGTAAAGAAAAATACCCTTTTAGCCATTCGGCTTATAGTTGGCAAATATATAATCCGCTTTTTCCTCTATATCCTTAAGCTTTACGCCGTATGCCTTGGAGAATTTATCGCTGAAGGACCCGCTCTCCTTGAAGATCCGGTTTAA
The DNA here is from genome assembly GCA_020061685.1 of Candidatus Omnitrophota bacterium. GTDB lineage: Bacteria > Omnitrophota > Gorgyraeia > Pluralincolimonadales > Pluralincolimonadaceae > JAGUXU01. The sequence goes on along the minus strand of JAGUXU010000055.1, from coordinate 12,304 downwards.
TTTTTCCTTGCCGTAAACGTCCATAAGGTACGACACGATCGACCAGGAATAATAATAGGCGTCCTCTTCGCCGATATGGGTGCTGAACCTCGCCTCTAATCTGGTAAAGGAAAAATCCTTGAACGGCAACCTCGATTTCGTCCTGTCTTTTCTTATATCGCCGTATTCGAGATAAAGGGCAAATCCTTCGCGAAACCACTTCGGCGCACTTGGCAGGGCCTTGTATATCACTATATAGGTCAATACGTGATTTAGGACCTTTTTATCGTTAAAACCCATGTATAAATCTATCTGCTGCGCGCCTGCACTGGCTATTATCCCCTTGCCGCCCTGAGGCTTCGTATACACGTTCACTTGTATCTTCCCTGATTTATACGGGTCTACTCCAAAAAAGGCAAGCAACTCTGCGTAAGAGGATTCGCAGTCACGTCCTATCCTTTTAAGCTTCTCCTCCTCAATGCCGCCGAAACCCATGATCTTAAAATGATCGGTCTTCACCGGCGAGGCGGCAAAGAGAGGCCTGCAACTGATTAATAGTAGGGTAATAAATACGATGAAATAAGATATTTTTTTCTTTGACATAAGCTAAAGTAGGTATTTAGGGGAAATATAAAAAGGGTGTGAAGTTTTTAGTATCGACATCTTATTCTTTGATCTTTACCGCCGTTCCGTAAGCGTAGAGGTAACCTCCCTGCACATAAAAATAGTTAACGCCTATGACATAATCAGCGCCTAAACCCTTGGCTTCTTCCTTTAATTTATCGTTTAGAGTATCGAGATTCGTCTCGCCGGTCTTGACCGAAACTATCCCGATGACCTTGTAGGAATCCTTGATATCTGTGGTAGTGAGTATCACTTCTTTCTTGGGCTTGGCTTTTGTCTGGGCTTGTGCCGAAACGATAAAAGACATTGCCAATAACCCTGACAATACGGACAACGAGATCAAAGAAATGGCGCGTTTCATATGATCGGTTCTCCTCTCGAATCTATTATTGTGGCGGTTAAGAAGATAACCAGATTCTTCTTTTGTTTCTCTACGTGCTTTGTCTTAAATAAATAACCCAGTATGGGTATGTCTCCCAGAAAAGGCGTCTTGCGCTCGGTTATCGTCTCGTCTTCCCTGATCAGGCCGCCTAAGACGACGGTCTGGCCGCTCTTTATGACCACCGATGTCTGGGTGGACCTGGTATCTATCAGGGGATAACCCAGGTTGGCGGGGAAATCCGCGGAAGTCGAGATGGGTATTTGCCTGTTTATAACGGTGACCTCGGGATGGATATCCATAGTGATGATCTTGCCCTCCCCCGCTACCTTCGGGGTCACTTCAAGGGTTATTCCGCTTACCTTCTCTGTTACCTTATATTTCTCGACCATCACAGGGGCGCCCGCGGTGCCGATATTCGTCCTCTCGAATTCGGAGGCGTAAGGAAGGATATTGGCAAGCTGGATATTGGCCATCTGCCCCGACAGCGTCGTTACCGACGGCGAAGATAACAGGTTCGCTTTACCCTGCTCTTCAAGCGCCTTGATATAGACGAACAGCCGGCTCCCGGTCAGGAAACTCTTTCCGACCTCGATGCCTAAACCCGAGGTCTCGGTGGCGGTGCCGAAGCTACGGGTACCGGTAGTGCCGATATCTTCTACGGGGGGAGTAACGGCATTGATCCCAAGATCCCGCTTGTGCACCGTGTCCTGTGTCCTCCTCCACCACCATTCGACCCCTATCTCGGAAAGGGCAGTCACATCCACTTCCACGAATCTTGCCTGGATGCGGACCTGCTTGGTGCCCACATCCCATAATTTTATCAGTTCTTTCACGACTTGCTGGTTGCTCGGCGTGTCCGTGACCGTAAGCATGCCGGTCGTCTCATCCAGCACTATCCTTCTGCCGGGATTAGAGGGCAGCGCCTGTTCGAGGTAATCCCTGATGGATTGTCCGCCCGACTCGGGTGCCGCGGCTTCTTCCTCCTGGGCGGATAGGGGGCCTATCGCGGCCAAAAGGTTCGCCGCCAGGAACAGGGAAAATATCAAGCCGTAAAATGGACCATATCTTTTTTTCATCTTACGATGTCACCGTCAGCCGTCATTATGCTTGCCGTGATAAAGATAAGCAGATTGATCTTGCGATGGTTCTTGTAATCGTACTGGAATGCCTTGCCCAATAAGGGAACGTCCCCTAAAATGGGGACTTTTCTTTTGGTTATCTTCTCGTCATCCTTTATCATCCCGCCTAAGATGACCGTCTCTCCGCTGTCAACCGCTATGCTGGTCTGTGTAGTCCTCACATCCACGACAGGCCAGCCTAAGTCAGCTGAAATAATGGGCGTTCCCGCTGTCGCGCCGGTCCCTGTGAGATTTGAGATCCTGACTTGGCTCTTTAGGACGCTTACTTCAGGATGGAGGTCTAAGGTTATGGTATTTGTGCCCTCTCCGACGTACGGCGTGACTTCAAGGGATATACCGACAGGTTTCTCGGCGAGCGTCAACTTATAGTTCCATATCGGGAACTCCGCCGTCCCTATATTTTCGAGCGTAAAATCCGAGACATACGGATACGTCCTTGTGACCTGGATATTGGCCATCTGCCCCGAGACTGTCGTGACCTTCGGAGCGGATAGGAGATTTGCCTTGCCCTCCTGCTCCAGCGCCCTTAGATTAGCTGTGAGATAATCGCCGGCTGAGGTCACCTTAGAAATCCACAACTGGCCTGCCAGGTCGCCTACCTTCGGAAAAGAAACGGTGGTGCTGTCGTCCCATTTTACGCCGTGATAAGTCCCGGTGCCGTCTATCGTAGGCTTATGGAACCATGATCTGTTCCTATAAACGGACGTCTCATTGCCGTCCTGATAGAAATCCCACTCGATACCCAATTCCCACAAGTCTGTCTCGTCTATCTCCACAAAACGGGCCTCTATTACGACCTGTTTCTGGCCTATCTCAAATTGTTCGATTAATTGTCTTATAAGTTTATGGTTGGTCTTCGTGTCCGTAACGGTGAGTAATTTTGCCTGTTCGTTATAGACTATCTTTCTTCCCTCTTCGGGCGGAAGCGCCTTCTCAAGGTAATCTTTGACGGTCAGTTGCTGGTCTTCCTGAGTAAAGGCGTTTGTCTGCATGACCGAGAAGAGCGCCGTCAATAACAATAAGGCCGATATTTTTTTCATATCATTCCATTTTCTCTAACTCTACTTTTCTCGTCTGGCGCACGCCGTACTTCAACCGGTACGTCCTCGTCACGAGTTCCTCTTTGCTGATCTCGTCTTTAGTGGAGACCAGGACATAATTCGCCTCGACCTTATAACCTAACGACGTCGTCCTGAAAGCTATGTTCAGGATATCCAGAAGCGGCATAGGATTGGCGGTAATAAGAGATATCTTTATCGGCTTATCCTTCGTCAGTTCGGCTATCTTCACTTCATCGACGACGATCGTGACACCGGTCAACTCCATCAATTGACGGATCAGGTCCTGTACGTCGGCATCCGTGACCGAAAGGGCCGGAACGACGACACTCGCCATCTTCTCCTCAAGTTTCTTCTTGGCTTCCTTCTCGGCTAATTCCTCCGGCGAGACTATCTCCTCTACCTGCATCTCTTCGCGAGGTAGTTTCTCGGGAGGCAACCAACCCTTATCTACCTCGAGCAGCATCGCCTGCTCCGCGGCATCCTTCTCCGCCTTCGCGACGCTCCTCTCCCTGATCGTTTGTCTCTCGTCTTCTCTCGCAGTCGTCTTCTCGCTCTTCATCTGCTCGGTCCGTCTTGTCTTTGCGTATGCCGCCTGCGATTTAGCGAGCCATTCCTGCGCTTCGGCGTCACTGGGGTTAGACGCAAGCGCGGTCTCAAAATCCGCTATCGCCGCCGCGTATTGTTTTTTATTATAATTGGCCTTCCCGCGCTTGACTAAAGAGCCCGAAACCGTCAAAGGCATATCTTTTGACATGGCGTCATCGCAAAGTTCCACATAATGCCTTGCGTTTTTATTCTTCGGGTCCATCTGGACGACCTTCTCGAATAATTGTTTCGCGGTCTCATAATCCTTCGCTTCATAACTGGCCTTTGCTTCATTAAAGAGGCTGGAGACAACGGATTTCTTCTCAACGCGCTTCTCCCTCGCCAGTTCCTCTTCGATTATCTTGGCCTCAAAAGATTCGTCGGATCCGTCTGTATTCGCTTCCAATAATGAGATAATAAAGAACATATTAAAAGCCAACGGGACCAAAAATACGATCACGCTCTTCTTTTTAAGTCTCCTCATTATATCCATTTACGCTATCTCTCCTTGTTAATGACCCACTCCTTATTTTGGCCATATAATATCACACTATCTATTTTTATGTCAAGAACTTTATACCCGTTTATCTCCTCTTCTTTCCGTATTTCATATGTATTGTTATCCATTGAATTATAAAGCTTCGCGATAAGTTCCGTGCCCGCGACCGGCTTCTTATAATTCAGGATCAACCGTTCTCCGTCTTTATCCTCCACCGTCATCTTCTTCTTGTCTATTTCTATGACCTTATAATCTTTGAATTTCCCGCTCTTTTTAGCGAAATAGGTCTTGCCCGACCACGTTATCTGCCCGATTATCGAGCCATCGGGGGTCTGGATGAAACCGTTATACATAAACGGAAGGCGGACAGGCTGAACTGATACCAAAGTAAGGCTGTCGGGACTAAAGACGGCCTGCGGTTTTTCCGGTTTTAGAAAGATGTTTCGCGCGACTAAGCCGTTATATCTGGATGCGGGAAAAGGAGATCTCAGCCGCTCTATTATGTCCGAATAAGAAGGCCCTTCCATGCCCCGGTCATTTTGGTCGTTCTGAGGCGCCGGTGTCTCCTCTTCCGTCGGAAGGACGACACCCTTGGGAGAGAGGACCGTCGGCAACTTCCACATTACGAGAAGCCAAAGTATAAATAAGACTACGGTGCTTATCTTGTATATGTCTTTCATGTCCTCACCCTAAGGAAAGACGGCCGCGGTGATAATAAGTTCGACCGAGAGGTCGCCTTTTCCCCCGGCCTTCGCTTCCGAGGCCTTTAGCTTCATATAATCCACTTTAAACGCTATCTCCGAGATAGTCAGGGCATGTAAAAAATTCATGAGATCCGCATTTGCGCACACAAATCCGATCTTCAGGGGAAATTCTTTGTATACGATCTCCTTCTCCCCTTCCGCGGATATATTCCTGATATCGCCGAACTCCACGGCGGTGATGGTGGAGATCTTGTTATTCAACATCAGAGTGCCTACTTCTTTTATGATATCGAGCTGTTTGACCCTCATGGGCAGGTCAGCGGCGGTGGGAATGTCGTGCTCGTACTTATCAAACCCCAACCAGAACGGGAATTCAAAATTCAGGGACTTGCCGTCTTCCTTTAACTTGTTCTGGACCTTGTATAATTCTTCCTTGAACTTAAGGGGGTCTCCCGGATCCTTGGGCATCCTCGATTTCGGCTTGGGCGCGACCAGGCCCGTCATCTCTTCATAAGAACTTTCGATCGCCTTTAACTGCCTCTCGAGCCTCACCTTCTCCCGGTTAAGTCCGGCCAAGCCCTCTTTTTGGTACGCCTTGAGTTCTTTCTGTTTGCGCTCTACGGATTTTTCCAAAAAGGAGACTTGGGAGATTACGATGATCAAGTACGCGAACGTCAACACGAAAAGTATCGCGAGTATAAGTTTAGTCAGTCCCGCTGTCCCCGTAACCTTAGGCATTCTCTCTATTTACCTTTCACTGCTTGTCGCTCCGACGATACGTCGGAGCCTCTTAATTTAAATTTGATGGAAAAATCCCTGATCTGCCTGCCGTCCTCCTCGGATTGCCTCGGCAGGCTGGCATAGAGTATCTCGACCGACTCGAAGAGCGGCGAAGACTCCAGACGTTTTTTGTACTCCGTTATAGTCGAGAGGTTAGAGAAGGTCTTCCCCTCGAGGATCACGGAACCTTTGTCGTCCGTAAAAGCGGTAAGCCACGTGTCAAGAGGAAGAAGTTCCTCCACCTCCAACAGCACCTCCAGTAAAAGCGTCCTCTTGACAGTCAGGTCCCTGAAGGGTTTTATCTTAGCGTCAGCTTTTTTTATCTCGGTCTTTAGTGACTTTATATCGTCTTTCACGGCCTCATATTTTGAGAGAAGGCCGTTTATCAATTTAAGTTCCGATTTGAAATTTCCCGCCCGCGACGAGACATTAAGGGCGGCGGTCAGTGGTATCACGGCAAGAAGCAGGCCCGAGGCGATGATGTAGAGCCTCTCCTTCTTGAAATCCCTTTCCGCCTTTCTCTCAAAGGGCAAAAGATCGATCCGGGCCGGGCATCTCTGGATGAGCCGCAGCGCCAGTCCGATGGCGGAGCCGAATCTCGTCTGAAAATCGGTATCCACCCTCAGGTTCGAAGGGCATTTTATCTTCTGGACGAGGTTGGCGCGCCTTATCTGCATGCCCAGATTCTTGGCCAGGAAATTCTCGATACCCTTTAGTTTGGAACCGCCGCCGGAGAGGATCACTTCGTTGAACGGAAGGTCGCGGTTCTGTTTCGTACGGTAAAATTCCAGCGACTGGACGATCGATGCGACCAGATCCGATAATACGGGGCTCAATATGTTCGCGACCTCTTTAGCCGCGGGGGTCATATCGGCCGGCGCAGGCACATCGGCAGACAGGACCGTACCTTCTTTCCTCTTTAATTCTTCGGCCTTATCGAACGGTATGCTGAGCTTGGAGGCGATGACGTGGGTCATCTCGTCGCCCGCGATCAATATCGATCTCCCCCAAAACCCTTTCTCTTCTACGACTATCAGGTTCGTGGCCTTGGCCCCTATATCGATTATTATGCCGCGCTTTAAAGGTTCGTTGAACATCACCGCGTTCAGGAGCGCCAGAGGGCTTATGTCCACAAGTTCGACGTCAAGGCCCGTATTGGAGAGATAGCCCAAGGTAGTCTCGACGATATCTTTCTTTGCCGCCACAAATAAGACATCTTCTTCCGGCCCGCCGGCAGCCCCGAAGACCTGGTGGTCCCATGTTATCTTTTCCAACGGGAACGGGACCTGCTGCTGGGCCTCGTATTTTATGATCTTGTCTATCTTGCCTTTTTGGATCTTGGGAAGCTTTAAGAACCTTATGAAGACCGACTGGCCGGAGAGCGAGACCACGGATTTTCCGCCCCGTATCTTCTCCGTCCTCAGGAGCCCTTCTATACTTGTCTTGATTAACGCGTCTCTTTTTTCCTGTTCGGCATGCTGGGTTAAATCGAAGAATTTCGCCCGGAGGAGCTGGATTCCGTCGGAGGTCTTTTCGAGCTCGACGATCTTGACCGAGCCCGCGCCTATATCTATACCTAACGCGCGTTTTCCCATATTGTTGTGTTATATTTTATAAAAGAATCGTTAAGTTGTCAATTATTTCTTTCGGTAGGACAAAAAATACAGATAGCGCTTGTTATCACTTCTTGGCGCCGATGGGAAACGCTCCCATGTCGTTTCTGGAGCCATCGGGATCGTTATATTTCTTATCGGGATCACCGGCATCGATGCATGCTGAACCGGATTTCAGATGGAAATCGGGTTTCTTATCGTCTATAAATTCCGGGTCTTTTTTGATATCGAATTCGCCCTTCGTGCAATTACCGTAATCTACCGCGTTATCCCAAAAATCACTATAGGCTAATGTTAATTTAACGTCTTCCCTCGGTTGCTGACGTAATCTCTCTACTTCTTCCTTCGGCCAACTCCTCGTATCGGCCGCTATAGGCGTTTCCTGAACTTTGATCGCCGTATTATTGTTATAGAATATGGAATTCCTTATCGTCAGCTCGACCGGCCCCCACATAACAGATACGCCGAGCGCGCTATTTGCGATCGTGCAATTCAGGATCTGGACATTTTTGCTCGTGCTCACCTCTATACACGTAGAGGTACCCTTTGAGGTTATCACACAATTCTGCAATAAAAAACCATTCGCGTCATATAAACGCAGGGGTTCGCCGCTTAATTCTATCGATAAATCTTTTATCACTACATTGTCTAACTTGTCCTGACCCGCCGCCTTGGCCGCCCCTTGCGGAGCAAGTCTTACTATAACCTTATCCGATTCTTTTGCACCGTCTGGACGCGGCGATTCGTTACTTATCTCTTTCGTTATAAGTTTTTCCGTTATAATGTCTGGGTTGTCCCAAAAGGACGCCTTCTTTATCCCTTGCCTGCCGACCTTCACTATGGTCTTATCTGCCCCCTTACCTTCTATTCTCAATCCACTTTTTAAATTAAAACCCTCCTTTTCTTCATATACCCCTTCCTTGATCAAAATGGTATCGCCGGGCTTCGCGTTCTCAGCCGCCTCTTTTATCGTCTTAAAATGCGTCGGGACTATAAGTTGTTGTCCCTCGGCAGAAACCTCTCCCGATAAAACCAAATTACAGAAAATAAGGGAAAATAACATTATTCTATTTGACATCAGCGCTCCCTATTGTCTATACAAAACCTCGACCTGCGGCAGATATGTGACCGTTACGTCCTTTAAGACCGGCGTGACGCTGCTTCCGGTATAGTTAGCGTTGTTTATCGCGGTCGTCTGCAGTAACGCTTTATATTGTATGCGTTTGCCGGTAAAACCGGATAATTCGCCGCCGTTAGTTACCGTGGTGGAAAAAGTATCGCCTGCCGCTAAAGTATCGTCTGCCCTGGCATACATCGTTATGGATGTACTGGCAGGGGCATCGGCTGTCCAGGATATTGTTCCCCAAGTTATATCAGCGTTATCCGTAGGATACGCCATAACAAAAGGGGTAGAGACAAGATAACCTTGGGGATATATCACTCTGATATTATCAAAAAGCGCTTCGTTTGTGGAAAGGGCTTCGCACCAGTCAAGCCCCCGGTCTGAAACTCTTTTAACCCACCAATCGGTATTGGTATCTACGGCGCATGTGTTTATTCCTCTAAATTTGACGACCCCCTCGGTAACCGAGGCACTGCCAGCCGCTCCTGTTATAAGACTACCGTTGGAATAATAAGATTGATAGGACGAGCCTTTTGCGATAAGGGCCAATACATAAGGAGTCCCGATCGCAGGATAGGAGGCACTGATCTGTTGCCCGCTACCGGGGTTTATAGTAAGCTCACTAAGATCGCTATTCCAATCCGGATTGCCATCCTTCAATAATGTATACAGATCATTCGATGCCAAGGGATAAGGTTGTTCTTTCACATCTAACCGTCCTACCAGCCACGACGGCACATAAGTAGGGCCTGATGCGGAATCTCTGCGGGTGCTCGGCGGACAACCCCATGCCCCGCTAACCTTGTCCACGCCGTTATCAAATAAGTGCGTCCTTACAAATATATCGGATCCTAATGCACTACTTGAAGCGTAACAATTTCCGTCTATCTCGGCGTCCTTGTCCTCAGCAGGGGTTTCAGGGGGATTTGCGCCCTGTTGTATGTAATGATCAGCATTTTTATCATCATATCCTAGAGTCTGTATTTTAAGTACGTAGCCGCTGCTGGGAGTATACCAATTGCCGGAAGAGACTTCACCGAAACCGATCGTCGTTTTATCCGTAATCCAGTAATAGGCCTTAGGTACATTATAATCAGTTCCGTAGTAGTTCTTAACTTCCGTTTCACCCCAGCACTCGGGATGGTTTTCCATGTCCCAACTGCCGTCGTCAGCGGGAGCCTGACCCCATCCCATAAGCCTGGCCCTCTTGCCTCCCTTGAGTGTAACTACCGAGTATGAGAGGTCCTCATCCAAGTTGGTCCAGTACCCCAGTTTAAGCGAATCAGAAACGGTGGTGGGGGCCTGGTCCCAGTGCATAGCCGTACCGCTCCATGAATCCGTATCGGTAGGACAGGTATTCATCCAGTTGACGTTCCTTATCTCGCCGTCGCTGAAATCATTATACAGCGAGGCCCACGCGGCATAAAAGTCGGCTTTTGTCGTCTGTGTCCATGTGCCGAAGATGTCTAATACGGTCGTGACCTGCCTCTCGGCAAGGACCGTTCCGTCTGCCCTCTTGACCTTGCCTTTTGCTACGACCTTGAAAATACCGCCCGAATTGTAGTCGCTGCTCAAGACGCTTGGAGTAAGATACGCGGAACCTGCGATATCGGAATGAATCTTGCCGTAATAGGAAACGGGGTAGTAGCCCAGATATTCAGCAGGGACATAATCCTTGGAGCCCAACCCGTTCCATTTCAATTCGCACTGATTCCAGCCGTATGCCTCGACATATTCAATCTTTATGGGATGCCAGCCGGCAAACTGAAAAGTATGGGCCCCGCTATATTCGGTCAGCCCCTGTTCTATCCCCCAACTCTCTATGATCTTTTCGCCGTCTAGATAGAGCCGGCCGCCGTCATCAACAGCTAGATAAAACGCGATGCTTTGATTTATCTTATCCTGAGGTATATAAATAAATCCCGTGAAAATAGCGCCGGAGGTATTAAATCCGAAGAATACCGTGGAACTGCCTGCCCATTCGGCGTCAGTCGCTTCATCGGCGCCGTCCGCTCCGGGAAACATATCATCCCACGTCCCGGCCACTGTGTCATACGCGGTCCGGATAGGGCCCATCTCGATAACTTTTCCTTTATAATGATCAAGATCCAAAATAGTATTTTGACTAAAAGATTCCCCTTGATCGATCTGATAATATTCTCCTATCAATCCGCCTTTAATTATAGGGGTGCTTATCGTAATGATATCCTTGATGGCGTCATATTTCGAGCCGGTGGGGTCGGTTAAGACGACCCTAAGTTCTTCTATGGTGGCGTAAGGGGCGTTCTTGGCATTCTCTTCATTATTAGCGGCGCCTGAAATATTCCTGACGCCCAAGGTCCCCCCTGAAGTAGCCAATAATTCTGTGGTAACATCCGAATCCCCATCGCGGTAATCCATGATCTTGCCTATATCGGCGTAAGTCAGGCCCGCTGAACTGCCTTCCGAATACAGCCTATCTATCCATATATAATCCGTAGGGTCAATGGCGTTTATATTCACTTTCTCCTCTTCCCGCTCAATAGTTATCTCGTAAGAGCCGTCGGAAAGAGTCGTTTCGGTAGTCGGATAGCCCTCAATATTATTTATCAGGGTGGTATAAGTTACTGAGCCCGCCCAATTACGGATATCGGCCATTACTTTTTCTATACCCGCTTCCGCGAGGGCAGTTGCTTTGGTATGATTTAACTGGTTTATGGCGGCCCTGTATTCCAATTGCATATTTACCGCAAAACTCGTCGCAATTATCACCAGAAGCGACAAAATGCCGACAGTGATTATCAGACTGACCCCTCTGCGTTCTCTAAAATTAATGATTTGCTTCTTCACCCCGCACCTTCTCTTTTTATTCCTAACCTATTACGCAATATCTTTAATCCATATCTGCCCCACTCCATATTAAAAGTGCGGAATGAATGCAAAGAAGGTGCGGGGTTCATTTTGCGGTTGCGACTGGAATCAGGGTGGTAAATGTTCTGGTTTGAGAGCCGTCACGGCTGCGTACAGTTATCGAAACTCCTACCGCGTCAGGAAGGCCGTCCGGATTCTTCGCATTGCCATTAGCGTCATAATTTTCGCCCCTACCGGCGGGATTATTTGAGCTTGAATCCCAATTTGTTGTCGTCGCGGCAGGTGAGGTATTGGGGGCGCTTCTATAATAATAAGTAAATTGTAAATCCGTCACGCTGGAAGCGATTTTAGTGCTGGTATCGGGATCCGGTGTGATAAAAGTATACTCGACGGGTAACGTGGTAAATGATTCAAAATGCCTCATCAAGACGTCGTCTGAGTTATTTTCCGTTCCTTTGCCGTCGATCCAATAGCCTATTTCGCACAGGTCCATCCTTATTGCCTCGCCGGTCCTCGACGCGAGAGGCGCCACGAAGAAGAGTTCGTCCTTTGCAGAATTCGTCTTTAATCTTGTACCGGTTTCGTCTATTCCGTAAAATTTTGTCCATTGAGTCTGGTCTGTTGAATTTTGAAATAGATAAGCAGCTTGTATCTCCCGCGACATCATATCCAAAACGGTCCTGCCTTCTTCATACATAGTGAGTATATTCTCGGATTTTCGCCACGAATCAAGACCGCCCTTGAAGATGGTAAAGAGAATGGTGGATAGGATCGAAAAGATGAAGACTACAACAAGAATCTCTGTTAGGGTAAGGCCCCTGTTTTTAAGGCGCGCGTTTTGCCACATAGGTAGTAAAGACCTCTGAGTGTTCCTTGTTCTTGTAATGCCACTTGATGGTAAGTACAACTTTATGTAAATAACCCGCCGGCGTATCGTCGGTTATCTCGGCCGTCCATCTATAATT